>NZ_JACVVH010000039.1:0-46791 GCF_016647865.1 Pseudomonas sp. S60
CGGTGCCATGCACCGCGCTGCCTGCTTCGCGGGTAAACCCGCTCCCACAGGGGCATAGCATCCTTGCGAGCCTAAAACGTCTGGCCCAGGTTCAGGTACACCGCCTGCTCGTGGGCACTGTTGGCGCCGTAGGTGAAGGTAAGCGGCCCGAGTGGTGTTTCCAGGCCCAGGAAGATACTGGCGGCGTTGATGTAGCCACTGTCGAACTCATTGTCGTTGTTCCAGGCCCGGCCGCGTTCCAGCGAGCCGCCGATGTACAGCGGGAAGTCCAGCGGCACATACGCCTGCGGGGTCAGGCGACGGTAATACACCATGCGCATCAGGCTCACGTTCTGCCCCGTCACCGAGCCCTGCCGAAAACCGGAAAGCTCGCGCGCACCGCCCATCACGAAACTGGAGGTCACCACATCGGTGGCATCCAGCGTGCGCCCATAGCGCCCGCCCAGCACGAAGGTGTTCGGCCCGCTGCTGATGGCCTTGTCCAGGTTGAACAACCATTGACGATAGTTGACGTCAGAGTCCAGTGACTTGTCGAACTTGCGCAAGCTCAGGCTGATGTCTTCGCCGTGGTGTGGAAAGTAGACGTTGTCCAGTGTGTCGAACGAGTACTTCAGCTCATAGAACCCTTCATTGAAACTGACCTTGGGCAGGTCCTGGTCGCCGATACGCACTTCGGCCTGGCCCCAGGCTTTGCCCGCCCCCAGGCGCACTTCGCCGTTGTTGCCGATCTGCCGGCCCACGTTGATGCCAAACCCATACCGCTCCAGGCGGTACTCGGCAATGGGGTCGTTTTGCAATGAAGCCACGATGTTGCTGGAGCCCATGTCCAGGTACGGCGCCACGAAGTAGC
The DNA here is from genome assembly GCF_016647865.1 of Pseudomonas sp. S60. Taxonomy (NCBI): domain Bacteria; kingdom Pseudomonadati; phylum Pseudomonadota; class Gammaproteobacteria; order Pseudomonadales; family Pseudomonadaceae; genus Pseudomonas; species Pseudomonas sp. S60. The sequence continues at coordinate 851 of NZ_JACVVH010000039.1, forward strand.
GCGACCCGGCGTCCAGGGGTTGATAGAACTCGCTGTACAGCGCTTGCTCATCACCGATCTGGCCGCGGGTCAGCCACTCGGCCCCCAGGCTGTTGATGCCATTCACCCGGTAGCTGGCACCCAGGTTGAAGGCGCTTTCCCCACGCAGGTCGTCCGACAGGTTGAGGCCAAGGCGCAGGTAGTCGGTGCCGCCGCGGCGCCCCCGCGCGTTGATCACCAGGGTATTGTCATCACCCCTGTGCACCACGCGGTACTGCACCCGGTCGAAGTAATCGAGGCCGTACAGGGTGCCCATGTCGGTTTCCAGGTGGCTCAGCTCCAGTGGCGCACCGATCGGCTGGCGGATGTATGAACGGATCACCTGATCGCTCACCTTCGAGTCGTTTTCAATCTTGATGGCGCTAATCACAGGGGTGCGCTGGTGGGGTGAGCGAGCCACTGCCAGCTCGCCTTCACCTTCGGGGCGGGCCAGCGCAGCCAGGCGCGGAGCCAGCAGGCTGGCGGCGCGGTAGCCGGCATCGATCATGTCCCTGGCGCGGCTGAAATCGGCCACGCCATAGGCAGCCAGTGGTGGTTGCACGAGGATGTCGTCACGGCGCAGGTTGGCCAGCTGCGCCTCGGAGTTGCGCCGGGTCATCAGGGTGATCGACTGGGTGAGCACATCGACCACCGTCAACAATTGCTTGCGGTCACGCAGCGGGGTGCCGATATCGACCACGATAGCCACGTCTACCCCCATGTCCCGGGCCACATCCAGCGGAATATTGTCGACCATTCCGCCATCCACCAGCAGGCGGCCATCCAGTTCTACGGGGGCGAATACCGCAGGGATGGACATGCTGGCGCGGATCACCTGGGGCAGGTGCCCCTGGCTGAACACCACTTTTTCGCCACTGGCGATGTCGGTGGCCACGGCGCGGAACGGGATCGGCAGCTTGTCGAAGTCCCGCGTGTCGGCGGTGTGGGCCAGCTTGCTCTCCAGCAGCAACGCCAGGTTCTGCCCCTGGATCACCCCCAGCGGCAGGCCCAGGCTGCCATCGTCGCGAAAGCTCAGCTTTTGCCGCACCAGAAAGTCGCGGTCGTCCTGCTTGCGGCGAAACGGCACGTCTTCGCGAGGGGGCGCGTCAGAGAGCGCCTGCTGCCAGTCGAGGGTGGTGGCCAGGTGTTCCAGCTCCTGAACGCTGTAGCCCGACGCATACAGGCCGCCCACCACCGCACCCATGCTGGTGCCGGCAATCGCATCAATATGCACGCCCTGTTCCTCCAGCGCCCTCAGTACGCCGATGTGGGCCAGGCCACGGGCCGCACCGCCAGACAACACCAGGCCGACTTTAGGCCTGGCAGGCTCGGCGGCCATTGCCGTGAAACAGGCGAGGGTAAGCAGCAGGCAGAACAGCGAACGGCGCATCGTAGGTCTCAAACCGGAGGCGAAAGCCCGCTAGTATAAGCGGCCACCCACCTGGAGACCCGCCACCATGGCCGAAAGCAAACCGGAAATTGTCATCACGTATTGCACCCAGTGCCAGTGGTTGCTGCGCGCCGGCTGGCTGGCCCAGGAGCTGCTCAGCACGTTTGCCGACGACCTGGGGCAGGTGGCACTGCAGCCTGGCACGGGCGGGGTGTTTCGCATCACCTGCAACGGTGTGCAGATCTGGGAGCGCAAGGCCGACGGCGGCTTCCCCGAGGCCAAGGTATTGAAGCAGCGCGTGCGCGATCAGATCGACCCTCAGCGCGACCTGGGGCACAACGACCGCTGATTAACCTTGCTGCACCTGTGGCCGTTGCCTGGGCGGTTGCGCCGCGCCCTGGCGGCTGGCCAGTACGATGGCGCACAGGATCAGCGCGCCCCCCAGCAGCATGCGCGGGCTCGGGGTTTCGGCGAAGATCAGCCAGGCCAGGGCAATACCGTAAATGGGCTCCATGCAGAACACCAGCGCCGCTGTACGCGCCTTGACCACGCCAAGGCTGGCCACGAACAGGCTGTGGGCCACCCCCGTGCAGAAAACACCCAGCAGGCCCAGCCACGCCCAGTCCATGGCCGTGACCTCGGCCAGGTCAGGGGTGGCGAAGGGCAGCAGGCACAGCCCGACCACCAGGTTCTGCCACAGCGCGGCCTGCACCGCTGGCAGGCCACCTGAGCGTGCCCGGTTGGTGAGCGACAGCAGTGAGAACAGCAGCCCCGAAAGCAGCGCCCAGAGCAGGCCGCCAGTGGCTTCGCTGGCAAGGTCGAAGGAAGGTGTCACCAACACCAGCCCAACGCTTACCAGCAGCACCAATACCGCTTCTTTAGCCCGGATACGCTCGCGGAACAGCAACCCTTCGAGCACCACGGTAAAGGCCGGGAAACTGGCGAAGCCCAGCGTGGCGATGGCCACGCCGCCAACCCTTACAGCGATGAAAAAACTCACCCAGTGCCCGGCCAGCAGCAGGCCGCCGAGCAGCAATTGAAGGCTGTCTCGGGCGCAGGGCCGGCGCCAGCCGGGGCCAGCCAGGCTGGCAAAGGCCGCCAGGGCCAGTACTGCAAAGCCCGCCCGGCCAAATACGATGACCGACGGGCTGGCGCTGGCCGCCAGTTTGCCGAGCACGCCGGTCAGGCCGAAAAACAACGCGCCTATGTGCAAGGCGCCCAGGGCAGTGCGGTGGTTCATCGAGCAGTTTCCTCAGGCAGGCAGGGCATTGTGCATGATCCGGCCCCTGCCATCATCGGTCACCGTTTTGCCATGGCACTGTCATACCCGGCTGCCAGTCTCCAGCAAACAGCGCCGGAGCCTGCCCATGACCCATGCCGAACTGTCCCGCCCCTTGCGCAAGCAGCGGGTGCGTACCCTGTGGATCTCGGACGTGCACCTGGGCACCCGTGACTGCCAGGCCGAGCGCTTGTCACGGTTTTTGAAGGCTTATCAGGCCGACCGTATCTACCTGGTGGGTGACATCATCGACGGCTGGAAGCTGCGTGGCGGCATCTACTGGCCGCAGGCCCACACCAACGTCATCCGCCGCCTGCTCACCATGAGCAAGCGGGGTACGGAAGTTATCTACGTTACCGGCAACCATGACGAGTTTCTGCGCCGTTATTCAAAGCTGGTACTGGGCAATATCCAGTTGGTGGACGAGGCCGAGCACCTGACCGCTGACGGCCGCCGCCTGCTGGTGGTACACGGTGACCAGTTCGATGTGATCACCCGCTACCATCGCTGGCTGGCGTTTCTCGGGGACCGCGCCTACGAGTTCACCCTGGTGCTCAACCGTTGGCTCAATCACTGGCGTGCCCGGTATGGTTATGGTTACTGGTCGCTGTCGGCTTACCTCAAGCACAAGGTCAAGGGCGCGGTGAACTTCATCAGCGACTTTGAGCAAGCCATCGCCCACGAATGCACTCGCCGTGGCTTTCACGGGGTAGTGTGCGGGCACATCCATCACGCCGAGATGCGCAAGGTAGGGGAAGTGGAGTACTTGAACTGTGGGGACTGGGTCGAGTCGTGCACCGCGCTGATTGAGCATTGGGATGGCACGATCGAACTGTATCGGCTGGCCGAGGCGCAGGCTGGCACCGTGGTGCAGAAGGCGCCTGTTCAGGTGTGAGGGCTACAGCCGAACCTTGCCCAACAGCACATCCCTGAACATGGCGAAATCACCGATCAGGCTGTAGAGCGGGTAGGTGAAGGTGGCTGGCCGGTTTTTTTCGAAGAAGAAATGCCCGACCCAGGCGAAGCCATAGCCTACCACCGGTACTGCCAGCAGTAGAAGCCATTTACCGCTGCCCAGGGTGTAGGCCAGCAGGGCGATCACCAGGCTGGTGCCAACGAAGTGCAGGCGGCGGCACGTGGGGTTGCTGTGCTCGCCCAGGTAATACGGGTAGAACTCGGCAAAACTGCGAAATGGCGCGGTGGGGTGCATGTCAGTGCTCCGGGTTGGGACTTCTGGACGGGATGCACGGCGTGGAGCCTGATTCGAGTCTAGAGTCATTGGCGGGGCCGACCAGTGACAATAGGCGCCAATTGAGTATCCTTGGGGTTCACCGCAGGCGCGGTCAGGATAAGAAGCATGCCATGAGCGAAAGAACCACGTCAGCCAGCTGGGCATCAGGGATCGTGAAGGCGCTCGAGCTGGAGGGGCTGGACTGCCAGGCCATGTTCCGGCAGTTGGGGCTTGATTTTGCCGCCCTCGACGACCCTGACGCACGCTTTGCGCAAGATTCCATGACCCGGCTTTGGCAATTGGCCGTCGAGCTCTCGGGCAACGAGGCCATCGGCCTGAACATGGCGCGCGTGGTGCGGCCCGCTTCTTTCCACGTGGTGGGCTACGCCTTGATGTCCAGCCGTACCCTGGCGGAAGGTTTCGAACGGCTGGTGCGCTACCAGCGCATCATCGCCGAAAGCTCCGACCTGAGTTTCACCTTGGGTGCCGAGGGCTATTCGTTGATCCTGACCGTGCATGGCGATCACCTGCCGCCGACCCGGCACAGTGCCGAGGCGTCCCTGGCCTGTGCGCTGGCGCTGTGCAAATGGCTGAGCGGCCGGCCGGTGCAGCCGCGCCGGGTTCTGGTGCAAGGCCCCCAGCCGAAAAACGTGGAGCCGTACAAGGTCGCCTTCCATTCACCCCTGGTGTTTGGTGCGCCTCACGATGCACTGGTGTTCGAGCGCGCCGACATGGAGGCACCGCTGCCAACCGCCAACGAGGCCATGGCTGTGCTGCATGACCGTTTTGCCGGTGAATACCTGGCACGCTTCTCCGAAACCCGGGTTACCCACCGGGTGCGCCAGGTGCTCTGCCGCATCCTGCCCCAAGGGGAACCGAAGCGCGAAACCCTGGCCCAGGCCCTGCACCTGTCGCAACGCACGCTGCAGCGGCGCTTGCAGGAGGAGGGCACGAGTTTTCAGTCGCTGCTCGATGACACCCGGCGCGAACTGGCCGAGCAGTACCTGGCCCAGCCTGGCATGACGCTGCTGGAAACCGCCTACCTGCTGGGCTTTGCCGACCCCAGCAATTTCTACCGGGCCTTCCGCCGCTGGTTCGACACCACCCCCACCGAATACCGCGCCCGCTTGGGCACCCAGGCCGATGCGGTCAGTGACGCCAGAATGCAGGCATGCACAACACCAGCACGGTAATGATCTCCAGGCGCCCCAACAGCATGCCGCTGGCCAGGATCCACTTGGCGGCATCCGGCAGCTTGGCGTAATTGCCCGATGGGCCGATCACCTCTCCCAGCCCAGGCCCCACCCCGGAAACGGTACCGGCAGCGCCCGTGAGCGCGGTCATCCAGTCCACGCCCAGCAGCGACAGCAGCAGCGCCATGACGCAGATGGTGATGGCGAAGAAAAACGAGAACGTGAGAATGGACCGCACGATTTCTTCGTCCAGGCGGTGGCCGTTGTACTTCTGCTTGATCACCGCACGCGGGTGGATCAGCTGGTTGAGGTTGGCCTTCAGCAGAATGTAGGCCACCTGGAAGCGGAAAATCTTGATGCCCCCGGCGGTTGAGCCGGAGCAGCCACCGACGAAGCCCAGGTAGAAGAACAGCATCAGCGAGAAGTTGCCCCACAGGCTGTAGTCGCCCAAGGCAAAGCCGGTGGTGGTGACCACCGACGTGACGTTCAGCGCAACGTGCCGCAGGGCGTCGAGCCAGTGCAGGTTGGTGGTGTACCAGTACCAGGTGCCCAGCACCAGCCAGGTGACCACCAGCATGCCGAGCAGGCCCTGCACCTGCTGGTCGCGGATCAGCGCGCCGCGGTTGCCGCGCAGGGTGGCCACGTACAGGGTGAACGGCAGGCTGCCAAGAATCATCACCACCACGGCCACCCAGTGCACGGCAGGGATGTCCCACTTGGCCAGGGATTGGTCCGAGGTGGAGAAGCCACCGGTGGAGATCGCCGACATGGCATGGTTGATGGCGTCGAACGGGCTCATGCCGGCCCACCAGAAGGCCAGCGCACCCAGTATCGAGAAGCCCACGTACACCGCCACGATGGACTTGGCCACCATGTGCGAGCGTGGCATGACCTTCTCCGAGCGGTCGGAGGATTCGGTCTGGAACAGCCGCATGCCACCGATACGCAGCAGCGGCAGGATCGCCACCGCCATGGCGATGAAGCCGATACCCCCCAGCCAGTGCAGCATCGACCGCCACATCAGGATGCCGGGCGACATGGTGTCCAGCCCGCTGAGGACGGTAGCGCCCGTGGCGGTGATGCCGGACATGCTTTCGAAGAAAGCGTCGGTGTAGCTGATGTGCTGGGTAAGCAGAAACGGCAACGCGGCGAACACGCAGACCACCAGCCAGCTGCACACGGTCAGCAGGTACATGTCACGCGGGCGCAGGTGCACGTGCTCGGGGCGCCCCGGGATGACCAGCGCCAGGCCTGCCAGGAAGGTGATCAGGCTCGACCACAGGAACGACGGCATGTCACTGGTACGTTCGAAAATCACCAGTGTCGCCATGGGGACGGCCATGCCCACCGCCAGCGTGATCAGGAAGATGCCGATGATGAAACCAATGATCCTCAGGGTCGGCAACGCCATGTGCTGTGCTCGGGCTCGGAACGGAAGGGCGCCATTCTACCTGCGAGGCGCGCAGGCTCAAGCCCAATCGGCAGCTGCCTGCCGTGCTGCTTGCAGCTTGTGGCTTGCAGCCTGAGAATGACCGCACATTCAATTATCAGGAGGGTAGCCGATGGAGGCTCTCGACGCATTGCTCAACCGTGTTTCCGTGCCACGCCTCACCGACCCGGCGCCCAATGAGGCCCAGCGTGAAGCGCTGTTCCAGGCCGCCTTGCGTGCGCCGGACCATGGCCAGTTGCGGCCTTGGCGGTTCCTCACCATCGAGGGTGCCGCGCGCGAGCGTTTGGGTGAGCTGTTCGCCGAGGCCGTGAAGGGCAAAGGCGAGGCGACCGAGGCGGCGCTGGACAAGGCGCGAGCGATGCCGCTGCGGGCGCCGCTGCTGATCGTGGTGGTCGCAAGCCTGCAGGATCACTTCAAGGTACCGAAATCCGAACAGCGTCTGGCTGCGGGCTGTGCGGCGCACGGTATCCTCATTGCCGCCCACGCCCAAGGTATTGGTGCGGTGTGGCGCACCGGTGACCTGGCCTTCGATGCGCATGTGCACCAAGGCCTTGGCCTTGCGGACAATGAAGAGCTGATCGGCTTCCTGTATGTGGGTACCCCGCTGAACGAGCCGCGTACGGCGCCCGTGCTGCAAACCGCCGATTTCGTCAGTACCTGGGGCTAGGCAGCGGCCCTTGCCTCAACTGCCCGCGGCCTCGGCCACTGGCAGCTCCAGTGTCGCCACAAAGCCACCTTGCGGGTGGTTTTCCAGTGTCAGGCCGCCGCCATGGCGCTCAGCCGCCTTTCGGGCGATGGCCAACCCCAGGCCGTGGCCTGGGGCTTCCTGCCCAGGCGCGCGGAAGAACGGTTCACCCAGCCGCGTCAGGTGCGCCGCCGCCGCGCCTGGGCCGTGATCACGCACGCTCACCCGCACCTGATCGCCTTCGCGTACAGCGCGCAACTCCACGGGTTGGCCTGGCGGGTTGAAGCGCAGTGCGTTGCGCAGCAGGTTATCCACGGCCCGCTCGATGAGCGTGGGCCAACCGTGTAGGGTCAGGCCCGGCTGCGCCTCCAGGCGCACGTCCTGTTCGGGTGCGCTTAGCAGTGCGTCCTTGCGCACGCTACCCAACAGGGCATTGAGGTCGACCGGTTCGGCATGGGCCTGGTCGGCATCGACCCTGGCCAGGGTGAGAATCTCGCTGATCAGGTCTTCCAGCCGGTCACACTCGCGGGCCAGGCGTGGCCATAGGGCCTCGCGCTGCTCGGGGTCCGCCCGTTCAGCCAGGGCCAGGGCAATGCGCAGCCGGGCCAGCGGCGAACGCAGCTCGTGAGACACGTCGCGCAGCAACTGGCGTTGGCTGCCGATCGTGCTCTGCAGGCGCGCCCCCATCTTGTTGAAATCCTGCGCCAGTACGCCGAACTCGTCGCGCCTGGCCGCCAGTTGCGCCAGGCTGTTCTGCTGGTAGGTGGTCTGGCCCAGGTCATGCACGGCGCTGCGCAGCCGGCTTAGCGGGCGGGTGATCGACAGCGTTACCAGCAGGCTGAACAGGGTCAGCACCACCAGCGCGATCCCCAGCGCACTCAGTGGCCACAGCAGGCTCTCGCGGTGCCAGGCGTCCAGGGCCGGGTGTGGAATGCGGTAGATAAGCAGGTAGGAGTTGCCCGACTTGGGGCTGGTGTATTCCTCGGTCAGCCGGCGCCACGGCAAGCGGCGTTCATCATTGTGCTGGCGTGCCTCCAGTGCGGCGGCCCGGCGCGGGAAGGTGCCGGGGACCACGGCATCGCCGCTGTCGTCCAGCACCTGCACGTCGATCTTGTAGCGGTCCTTGCGCCGCTCCAGAAAACGCTGCGCCGGGTCTACACCCTCTTGCTCGTAGTGCTTGGCCCACTGGCTGGCCAGGGTATTGAGCCCTGGGTGACGGCTGAGTATCCAGGCGTCCTGGTTGAGCATGTGCCCCAGCAGGATCGACAACCCTGCCACAAGGGCGATGGCCAGCCAGAAACTGGCCAGAATGCGCCAGAACAATGAACGCACGAGCACCTCCACAAACGGTAAAAGCCCGCCGCGCACCAGGCTGGCCTGATGCGGGGCGGGCGTCGAGTTGAAAGCTTACTGGGCCTTCTTGGCTTTTTCAGCTTTCCAGGTCTGGAATTCCTGCCATTCGGCGCGTTTGGCTGCGCGTTCTTTCTGCAGTTCGTCGAACTTCTTCTGCTGGTCAGGCTTGAGCAGGTTGCGTACGGCGCTGTCGGTCTTGTCGCGGCTGGCCTGCAGTTCGTCTTTCATGGCCTTCTGGTCGGCAGCCGGCAGCTTCTCCAGGTAACGCTCGGTGATGTCGCGACGCTGCTGCATTTGCTCGCCCATCAGTTTGCCCACCTGTTCGCGTTGGTCGCGGGTCAGGTCCAGCTCATGGAAGGCCGGGCCGCCGCGGTGGTGCGGGCCGTCCGGGCGTGGGCCGCCATCAGGCATGGCCATGGCCACGGTTGGCAGGGCGGCGGCGAACAGCAGGGCGGTGAGGGTCTTGCGCATGGTGTCTCTCCTTTCATAGGCCGGCAGTGACCGGATGAGCACAGTCTAGGGCGGTGACCGTCAAGCGCCGTCAGTGCAGGGTAAAGGAAAGGTAAAGGGGCAGGGGTCGCTGCAAGCCGTTTGCGCACGGCCTACCGTTGGTTAGTGCAGCGCATTGCTCACTGGGCGTAGTAGTAACCGCGGCTGCGCAAGGCGACGATACGCGGGCGCCCGTCGGCATGGGGGCCGATTTTCTTGCGCAGGTTGCTCACATGCATGTCGAGGCTGCGGTCGTACAGGGTCAGCTTGCGGCCAAGGCCGATCTGCGCCAGTTCCTGCTTGTCCAGCGGCTCGCCCGGCTGCCGCAGCAGGGCCTCGAGAATTCGGCTTTCGGACAGGGTAAGGGTCATTTCCCGGCCGTCGATACTGGCCACGCCCCTGGCAGGGCTGTAAACCAGGTCGCCCAGCTCCAGCTGGCTGGTGGTGGCGGTGGGGTGGCTGCGGCGCAACACGGCGCGCAGGCGCGCAGTGAGTTCCCGTGGGTCACAGGGTTTGGCCAGGTAATCGTCAGCGCCCAGCTCAAGGCCCAGGATACGGTCCAGGGGCTCGCCCCGGGCAGACAGCATCAGCACCGGCAGTTCGGCGTGTTCGCTGCGCAGTTGCTTGAGCAGCTCCAGGCCGCTGCCGTCGGGCAGCATCACGTCCAGCACCACGGCGGCCGGCGCCTGATCGGCCAGCGCCTGGCGTGCGGCCTGGCCATCGTGGCAGGCGCGCACGCTGAAGCCTTCCTGGGTCAGCCAGCTGGCGAGCAGGTCGCACAGCTCCTGGTCATCATCAATCAGTAACAGCTCGCTCATGACTCACTCAATTCAACCATTGACGGCGACTCGTTGGTCCGCCAGTGGCAAAGATACCGCAGTCCTGAGGCCCTTGTGCAACTGTGACCGGCGTGGCGCTGCCAGGGCGATCAAGGCATAACTTGCTTGAAGGGCTTGACCACGACCTGTTCGTACACACCCGCAGCGATGTAGGGGTCGGCATCGGCCCAGGCCTGGGCGGCGGCAAGCGAATCGAATTCGGCAACGATCAGGCTGCCACTGAAACCGGCGTCGCCCGGGTCGTTGCTGTCGATGGCCGGGTGCGGGCCGGCCAGTACCACACGGCCTTCGGCCTTCAGCTGCTGCAGGCGCTCGATGTGCGCAGGGCGTGCAGCCAGGCGTTTTTCCAGGGAGTTGGCGACGTCGCTGGCGATGATGGCGTAGAGCATGTCAATCCTTGGGTTTGGAGGTAGAGGGGTCATCGTGCAGGTGGCGGGACAGGTACACGCCCTGTGCCACCAGGAAGAGCACGGTCATGCCCAGGCTGCCGAACACCTTGAAGTCCACCCAGAAGTCCTGGAAGGTGAAGGCGACGAACAGGTTGGCGGCACCGCAGAACACGAAAAAGCCTATCCAGGCCAGGTTCAGGCGGGTCCAGATGGCCTCTGGCAGGGTCAGGGCATGGCCCATGATGCGCTTGATCAGCACCCGGTCACCTATGAAGTGGCTGCCAGCGAAGGCCAGGGCGAACAGCCAGTTCACCACCGGTGCCTTCCACTTGAGGAAGGTTTCGCTGTGGAAGGTGAGGGTGAGGCCGCCGAACACCAGGCAGGCGACCAGCGTCAGCCACTGGCCCTTTTCCAGCCTGCGCTGGCGCAGGAACAGGGCGCCGTAGACCACCAGCGAACTGACGATGAGCATCGCCGTGGCGCTGTAGATGCCGCCAAATTCGAAGCTGTGCCCACCCAGTTCCACAGGGCGTGGGTCCAGCTTGTAGACGATGAAGAACAGCAGCAGCGGGATGAAATCGATGAATTGTTTCACAATGGCAGCCAGAACCGGGATGTGACGGCATAATAACAAACATCGATTCCAGCGAAAGCGCTACTCCATGAATGTTGATCTGCACTGTCACAGCACGGCCTCCGATGGCGCCCTGTCGCCTTCGGTCCTGGTCGCCCGGGCCTTCGAGCATGGGGTGCGAACGCTGGCGCTCACCGACCATGACACCCTCGAAGGCCTGCCCGAAGCGCGCCAGGCCTGCCAGTCGCACGGCATGCACTGGGTCAGCGGGGTGGAGTTGTCCTGCACCTGGGGTGGCGCCACCATCCACGTGCTGGGGTATGACTTCCCGCTGGACGCCCCACCGTTGCTGGCCGCCATCGAGGCGCTACACCGCGGCCGCTGGCTGCGCGCCGAAGAGATCGACAAGCGCCTGGCCGCCAAGGGCATGCCCGGCACGCTGCAAGGCGCCCGCCAGGTGCAGCACGAACTGGGCGACAGCGGCAACGCGCCGGCGCGCCCGCATTTTGCCGAGTACCTGGTACGGGCCGGGCACGTCAAGGACCGCGGCGAGGCGTTTCGCAAATGGCTGGGGGCCGGCAAGCTGGGCGACGTCAAGCAGCACTGGCCTACGCTGGAGGAAACCGTTGCCACCCTGCGTCAGTCCAATGCCTGGGTAAGCCTGGCCCACCCGATGCATTACACGCTGACACGCAGCAAGCGCAGACGGCTGATAGCCGACTATATTCAGGCAGGTGGGCAGGCGCTTGAAGTGGTCAACGGCATGATGCCCGCCGAGCAGGTGGGTACCCTGTCCATCCTTACCCGTGAATTCGGCCTGCTGGCAAGCGCTGGCAGTGATTTCCACGGCCCCGGCACCTGGGGCGAGATCGGTGCCTACCGGCCTTTGCCCGAGGACCTGCCACCTCTGTGGCGCCGTTTCAGCCATGAACAGCCAATGTCGGCATGAACAGGACGAGTACGTGAGCCAATTTTTCCAGATTCATCCGGAGAACCCGCAGGCGCGGCTGATCCGTCAGGCGGTGGAGATCATCCGCCAGGGCGGGGTGGTGGTGTACCCCACCGACTCGGCCTACGCCCTGGGTTGCAAGATCGGTGACAAGGCCGCCATCGAGCGGGTCCGGCGCCTGCGCGGGCTGGACAAGACCCACAACTTCACCCTGATGTGTTGCGACATGTCGCAGCTGGGGCTGTACGCCAAGGTCGACACCGGCACCTTCCGCTTGCTCAAGGCCCATGTGCCGGGCCCTTACACCTTCATTCTGAACGGTACCCGCGAGGTGCCGCGCCTGTTGCTGCACGAGAAGCGCCGCACCATCGGCCTGCGCGTGCCGGACCACGCCATCACCCTGGCGCTGCTGGCAGAACTGGGCGAGCCGCTGATGAGCGTGTCTCTGATTCTGCCCGGCGACGAAGAGCCGATGACCGACCCGTACGAAATCCGCGAACGCCTGGAGCATCATGTGGACCTGGTGATCGACGGCGGCTATGGCGACCTGAAGGCTTCCACCATCATCGACCTGTCTGGCGATGAGCCGGCGCTGATCCGCGAAGGTTGTGGCGACCCGGCGCCGTTCCTGGTCAGCGCGTGAACCCGGTATCAATGCCTGAGGCCCCGGCCCCCCAGGCCGAGGTGCCCAGGCAGTTGCAACTGGCGCTGGTGTATGGCGAGGCGGTTACCGAGCTGCCGCTGGACCTGTATATCCCGCCCGATGCCCTGGAAGTCATCCTCGAAGCCTTCGAAGGCCCGCTGGACCTGCTGCTGTACCTGATCCGCAAGCAGAACATCGACATTCTCGACATCCCGGTGGCCGAAATTACCCGACAGTACATGGGGTACGTCGAGTTGATGAAAAGCGTGCGCCTGGAGCTGGCTGCCGAGTACCTGGTAATGGCGGCCATGCTTGCCGAGATCAAGTCGCGCATGCTGCTGCCGCGCGCTGTCGACGTGGACGAAGAGGAGGGCGACCCGCGCGCCGAACTGATCCGCCGGCTGCAGGAGTACGAGCGGTTCAAGGCCGCCGCCGAGGGCATCGACGGGTTGTCGCGGGTGGGGCGCGAGGTGCTGGTGCCGTGCCTGGAAGCGCCGCAGGCCAAGGTGCGCAAGCTGCTGCCCGAAGTCAGCCTGGACGAACTGTTGTTTTCCATGGCCGAGGTGATGCGCCGCAATGACCTGTTCGAAAGCCATCAGATCACCCGCGAAACCCTGTCGACCCGCGAGCGCATGAGCCAGGTGCTCGAGCGCCTGAAGGGCGGGGGCTTCGTACCCTTTGTCGAGCTGTTCACGCCGGAAGAGGGCAAGCTGGGGGTGGTGGTCACCTTCATGGCCATTCTCGAACTGGTGAAGGAAACGCTGGTGGAACTGGTGCAAAATGAGGCCTTCGCCGCCATTCATGTGCGGCTACGCCCGGCCTCTGTTGAAGAACCCGATGAACCTGAATGAACCGCGCGACCTGGCGTCGCTGATTGAAGCCTTCCTGCTGGCCTCGGGCAAACCCCAGTCTCTGGAGCGCTTGTACGAGCTGTTCGAAGAGGCCGAGCGCCCCGAGCCGAAGGTGTTTCGCCAGGCCCTGGAGGTGCTGGGCAAGTCGTGCCACGGCCGTGCGTTCGAACTCAAGGAGGTAGCCAGCGGTTACCGCCTGCAGATTCGCGAGGCGTATGCCCCCTGGGTGGGAAGGCTGTGGGAAGAGCGCCCCCAGCGCTACTCGCGGGCGCTGCTCGAAACCCTGGCCCTGATCGCCTACCGCCAGCCCATCACTCGCGGTGAAATCGAAGACGTACGTGGTGTGGCGGTGAACAGCAATATCGTCAAAACCCTGATGGAGCGTGAGTGGATTCGCGTGGTGGGCTACCGCGAGGTACCAGGCCGGCCCGCGATGTTCGCCACCACCAAGGCGTTTCTCGACCACTTCAACCTCAAAAGCCTGGAAGACCTGCCCGCCCTTGCCGCCCTGCGGGAAATGGAACCCGAGCCTCTGCTGGACCCGGATGACGCTCCGGTGCCCGCCCACTTGCAGGCGTTGGCTGATGCCAGTCTTGGGGAAGAGGAAGACCCTGCGCCACCGAAGGACGAAACCAGCTTCCGAAGCCTGTTGGTGGAGCTCGACGCCATGGAGCAGGGGCTCAAGACCGATTTCGACGACCTGCGCGAAACCGAGCCTGCCGCAGAGAGCCCGGGCAAACTGGAGCCTTGAGCGCTTCCACTGGGCAGAAAGGCCGCGTCTAGCTGTTAAAACCCGCTAAGCTGCGGTGCGTTCCCACGCTGAACCGCGTATGATGCGCGGCCCTTTTGGCGCATTCGCTGCCAAATGCCTGTTTTCATTCCTACACCGGGAGGTGCCCAGATGAGTGAGCAAGACCTGCAACAAACCGAAATTACCCCACCCGCTGGCGAGAAGCTGCAGAAAGTGCTGGCGCGCATTGGCGTGGGCTCGCGCCGTGACGTCGAGGCCTGGATCAGCCAGGGCCGCATCAAGGTCAACGGCGTTGCCGCTACCCTTGGCCAGCGTGTCGACCTGCACGATGCCATTGCCGTTGACGGCAAGCTGATCAAACGCGAGGAAGCCGCCGAGGCGACCCGCCGGGTGATCATGTACAACAAGCCCGACGGTGAAATCTGTACCCGTGACGACCCTGAAGGTCGCCCGACGGTATTCGATCGCCTGCCGCGCCCGAAAGAGGGCCGCTGGATCAACATCGGCCGCCTCGACATCAACACCACCGGGCTGCTGCTGTTCACCACCGACGGTGAGCTGGCCAACCGCCTGATGCACCCTTCTTACGAGATGGACCGTGAATATGCGGTGCGGGTGCGTGGTGAGGTGGACGACGAGATGATCGAACGCCTGAAGGCGGGTGTGATGCTCGAAGACGGCCCGGCGAAATTCACCGACATCCAGAAGGCGCCGGGTGGTGAAGGCTTCAACCACTGGTACCACTGTGTGGTGATGGAAGGGCGTAACCGTGAGGTGCGTCGCCTGTGGGAGTCCCAGGGCATGGTGGTCAGCCGCCTGAAGCGCGTGCGTTTTGGCCCGGTGTTCCTCAATTCCGACCTGCCGATGGGCCGCTGGCGTGAAATGAGCCAGGGCGAAATCGACATCCTCGCCGCCGAAGTGGGCTTGCAGCCGGTAGCGCTGCCGGCCATGAACCTCAAGGCCAAGGACAAGATGGAGCGCCTGCAGCGCAAGTCGTCCCGCCCGTTGGGCCGTGGCGAGCGCGTGCGCAGCCTGCGCCCTGCGCAGGACGGTGCGCCCGAGCGCCCAGCCCGCGAAGAAACCCCGCGCAAGCCCAACCGCGGCAGTGCCGTGGCTGAGCGCCCAAGCGAAATGCGCAAGCGTACCGACAAGCCGCACGGCGACAAGCCAGCAGGCCGTGGGCGCGGCAAGCCACGCGGCTGATCGGCCTCGTTCGGCCTGTGAGATCGAGCGCCGCCAAAGCAGTGCCCGATCTCGCAAGCGCTACCTCTTCAGGCAAAATCCCCGCTAGCCTCATCCCCATCACCCGAACCGCAGCAACCTTTCAGGCGCCTGGCAAGTTTCCAAACCAATCTGTAAAAAAAACTATACGCCCACCCCCAGCCTATCCCTGCATTTCAGACTTTTCGTGCGTACGTAAAGAAATATTGCCGCCGCGACGCCGTCCACCTAGCCCATACCTCGTCACCCCCTCTTGCCCAAACCCCCGCGCCACGGTGTCATACCCCCCATTGCTACGTGCAACAGCCCGCCACAGAGCCCGGCTGCTAAAACAACAAATGGAGGCGCCATGTACGCCGATCACCCCGCCTTAAACGGCAAATCCCACAGGAACGCTGCGCTTTTCGCCGAAGAAAAGACGCGATGCGTTGACGCCTGCGCGTTTGCAGGGTTATACAGTGCGCCGCGTTTTACCTGTGACCCCTTTGCGTACCGCGCACTCCTGACCACACCAGGCTGATCCGCCCACGGCGGCACCTCGCTCAGGAAACCCAAGGTAATCACCTTGCCCATTCCGCTGCGCCACGAGCGCGGTGGGTCCGATTCCGTCACAGATAAAAACAATGCAGGTGACTTCGTTCATGACTGAACCCAACATGCATTCAGGCGAGCTCAAGCGGGGCCTGAAAAATCGCCACATCCAGTTGATCGCGCTGGGTGGCGCCATCGGTACGGGGCTGTTCCTGGGTTCGGCCGGGGTGATGAAGTCGGCAGGCCCGTCGATGATTCTGGGCTATGCCATCTGCGGCTTCATTGCCTTCCTGATCATGCGCCAGCTTGGCGAGATGATCGTCGAAGAGCCCGTGGCCGGTTCGTTCAGCCACTTCGCCCACACCTACTGGGGCGGCTTTGCGGGCTTTCTGTCCGGTTGGAACTGCTGGGTGCTCTACATCCTGGTAGGCATGTCCGAACTGTCGGCGGTGGGCAAGTATGTGCATTACTGGTGGCCGGAGATCCCGGTCTGGGTCACGGCGGCTGCGTTCTTCGTACTGATCAACGCCATCAACCTGATGAACGTGAAGCTGTTTGGCGAGGCTGAATTCTGGTTCGCCATCATCAAGGTGGTCGCCATCGTCAGCATGATCGCGCTGGGCGCCTACCTGCTCACCAGCGGCAATGGCGGCCCGGACGCGAGCCTGACCAACCTCTGGTCCCATGGCGGCTTCTTCCCCAATGGCGTGAGCGGCCTGGTGATGGCCCTGGCTTTCATCATGTTCTCGTTCGGCGGCCTGGAAATGCTCGGCTTCACCGCTGCCGAAGCGGACAAGCCGAAAACGGTCATCCCCAAGGCGATCAACCAGGTTATCTACCGGATCCTCATCTTCTACGTGGGCGCGCTGGTGGTATTGCTGTCGCTGACCCCGTGGGACACCCTGGTGGCGAGCATCGATGCCTCTGGCGGTAGCTACGGCAGCAGCCCGTTCGTTCAGGTGTTCTCACTACTGGGCAGCGACGTGGCCGCCAACCTGCTGAACTTCGTGGTGCTGACGGCAGCGCTGTCGGTGTACAACAGCGGCACGTACTGCAATGCCCGCATGCTGCTGGGCATGGCTGAGCAGGGCGATGCACCCGCAGCGCTGGCCAAGGTCGACAGCCGTGGGGTGCCCGTGCGTTCGATTCTGGTATCGGCAGCGGTGACGCTGATCGCCGTGCTGCTCAATTACCTGATGCCGGCCAACGCGCTGGAAATGCTCATGTCGCTGGTGGTCGCAACGCTGGTGATCAACTGGGCGATGATCAGCTATTCGCACCTCAAGTTCCGCCAGCACCTGAACCGTAGCGGCCAGCAGCCGCTGTTCAAGGCGCTGTGGTACCCGTACGGCAACTACCTGGTGCTGGCCTTCGTGCTGTTCATTCTGGGCATCATGCTGCAGATTCCAGGCATCCAGAACTCGGTCTACGCGATTCCGGTATGGTTGCTGGTGATGTTTGTTTCGTACGTGGTCAAGTCACGTCGCAGCGCCAGTGCGCAGAACGCGGCAGGCGGCGTAGCCAAGTAAAGCGCTGCGGTCGAAGTAGCCGAAAACCCGAAGCCCCTGCACGGCTTCGGGTTTTTTATTGGCCGCTGCTGCCCGTTCAAATCTGCGCCAGCAACCAACCTTTGAATGCCTTGAGCGAAGGCAGCCCTTCGTTTCTGGGCGGGTAGATCAGGTAGTAGCTGCGCTCGCTGGCGAAGGCCATGCCAGGGCTGTAGAGCTCGCCTTTTGCCAGTTCATCCTCCACCAGAATGCGCGGCACCAGGCCGATGCCGATACCGGCCCGTACCGCCTGGATCAGGTGCGACGTCAACTCGAAGCTTGGCCCCAGGCGCATGGCCCGGTGCGGCAGGCCGTGGTGCGAAAACCATTCGCCCCAGGCATGGGGGTTGTTGGCCACGTTCAACAGCACCTGTTCGCTGATGCGCGCGGGCGGCCAGCCCTGGCGATCTGTGGTCGCCTGCGGGGGCAGGATGACCACCAGTTGCTCTGCATGCAGGCGGTGGCAGACCAACCCTGGCAGGTCATGGGTGGCCACGCCGATGGCTGCATCGATTTCGCTGGTGTCGAAGTCGATGGCTTCGATGCGTGAATGAATGTGCACCAGCATGCCAGGGTGCGCCTGGTAGAACGCGTGCAGGCGTGGCAGCAGCCATTTGGAGCCGAACGTGGGCAGGGTGGCCAGGCGCAGGGTGCCGACCCCGGACTGGTAGGCCAGCGCTTGCAAGGTCGCGCTGCGGATGCGCCCCAAGGCCTCGCTGAGTTCGCGCTGATAAAGGCGCCCCACATCGGTCAGCTGGACCTGGCGCCCCTCGCGGCGGAACAAGGTCAGCCCAAGCTGCTGCTCCAGGGCCTGCACCTGGCGGCTTACGGCACTTTGCGTCAGCGACAGCTCTGCGGCGGCGCGGGTGTAGCTCTGGTGCCGCGCTGCCGCCTCGAAGGCCAGCAGCAGCGACATGGATGGGGTGAGGTGGCGGTAATTCATTCATCAAAGTCATTAATAGCGGCAGGATTATCCGTTTGCCCCTTAGGCAAAACTACAGGAACATGGCCCCATACGTCATCAGGCCAGCAGCGACCCATGCCGGCACGACACTGATCCCGCGAACCGCCATTATTCCGAGGCCATCCATCGATGATCGCCCAGCTGCAAACCGTTGCCCCCACCGCCGATTACCCTGCATTCCTCCAGGCCCTGCGCGACAGCGGCTTTCGTGGCGAGATAAGCGCCGACTACGGCACCCGCACGGTGTTGGCCACCGACAACTCCATCTACCAGCGCCTGCCCCAGGCGGCGGTGTTCCCGCTTGATGCCGATGACGTGGCACGTGTGGCCACCTTGATGGGGGAGGCGCGTTTTCAAGCGGTGAAGCTGACCCCGCGTGGCGGCGGTACCGGTACCAATGGCCAGTCGTTGACCGACGGTATCGTGGTCGACCTGTCCCGGCACATGAACCGCATCCTCGAGATCAACGTGCAGGAGCGCTGGGTGCGGGTGCAGGCCGGTACGGTGAAGGACCAGCTCAATGCTGCCCTGAAACCCCACGGGCTGTTCTTTGCCCCGGAGCTGTCCACCTCCAACCGTGCCACCGTCGGCGGCATGATCAACACCGATGCCAGCGGCCAGGGCAGCTGCACGTACGGCAAAACCCGCGATCACGTGCTGGAGCTGCACAGTGTGCTGCTGGGTGGTGAGCACCTGCACAGCCAGCCGATCGACGACGCTGCGTTGCAGGCGGCGTGCGAAGCGCCGGGGCGTGTGGGCGAGGTGTATCGCATGGCCCGCGAGATTCACGACACCCAGGCCGAGCGTATCCAGGCCACTTTCCCCAAGCTCAACCGCTGCCTGACCGGCTACGACCTGGCACACCTGCGCGACGAGCACGGCCGCTTCAACCTCAACAGCGTGCTGTGCGGTGCCGAGGGTTCGCTGGGCTATGTGGTCGAGGCCAAGCTGAATGTGCTGCCGATTCCCAAGTACGCGGTGCTGGTGAACGTGCGTTACGGCAGCTTCATGGATGCCCTGCGCGATGCCAACGCGCTGATGGCCCACCGGCCCCTGTCGATCGAGACAGTCGATTCCAAGGTGCTGATGCTGGCGATGAAGGACATCGTCTGGCACAGCGTTGCCGAGTACTTCCCGGCCGACCCCGAGCGCCCAACCCTGGGCATCAACCTGGTGGAGTTCTGCGGCGACGACCCCGCCGAAGTCAACAACAAGGTGCAGGCGTTCATCGAGCACCTGCGCACCGACACCGGTGTCGAGCGCCTGGGCCACACCCTCGCCGAAGGCGCCGAGGCGGTGACCCGGGTCTACACCATGCGCAAGCGTTCTGTGGGTTTGCTGGGCAACGTGGAGGGTGAAGTGCGCCCGCAACCCTTCGTGGAAGACACCGCGGTGCCGCCAGAGCAACTGGCCGATTACATCGCCGACTTCCGCGCATTGCTCGATGGCTATGGCCTGGCCTACGGCATGTTCGGGCATGTGGATGCCGGGGTGCTGCACGTGCGCCCGGCGCTGGACATGAAAGACCCGGCTCAGGCTGCGTTGGTCAAGCCCATCTCCGACGCCGTCGCGGCGCTGACCCGCCGCTATGGCGGCCTGCTGTGGGGTGAGCATGGCAAAGGCTTGCGTTCGGAATACGTCCCTGAATACTTCGGCGAACTCTACCCGTCGCTGCAGCGGCTGAAGGCAGCGTTCGACCCCCATAACCAGCTCAACCCGGGCAAAATCTGCACCCCTGCCGGCAGTAACGAGGGCTTGACCCGGGTCGATGGCGTGACGCTGCGCGGTGACCTTGACCGTACCATCGACGAGCGGGTCTGGCAGAGCTTCGGCAGTGCGGTGCACTGCAACGGCAATGGTGCCTGCTACAACTACGACCCCAACGACGCCATGTGCCCGTCGTGGAAGGCCACCCGTGAACGTCGGCATTCGCCCAAAGGCCGCGCTTCGCTGATGCGCGAATGGCTGCGTCTGCAGGGCGATGCCGGTATAGACGTGCTGGCCAGCGCGCGTGGCCAGGTGACCTGGCTTAAAGGCCTGCCGGCGCGCCTGCGCAACAATCGCGCCCGCCAGCAGGGGGAGGGCGATTTTTCCCATGAAGTGTACGACGCCATGGCCGGTTGCCTGGCGTGCAAATCCTGCGCAGGGCAATGCCCGATCAAGGTCAATGTGCCGGACTTCCGTTCGCGCTTCCTCGAGCTGTACCACGGGCGTTATCAGCGGCCCCTGCGTGACTACCTGATCGGTTCGTTGGAGTTCACCATCCCCTACCTGGCCCATGCGCCAGGGCTGTACAACGCGCTGATGGGGTCCAGGTGGGTCAGCCGCCTGTTGGCCGACAAGGTAGGCATGGTCGACAGCCCGCTGATCAGCCGCTTCAACTTCCAGGCCACCCTGACCCGCTGCCGCGTGGGCGTGGCTACGGTGCCGGCGCTGCGCGAGCTGACCCCGGCCCAGCGCGAGCGCAGCATCGTGCTGGTACAGGATGCGTTCACCCGCTACTTCGAGACACCGTTGCTGTCGGCCTTCATCGACCTGGCACACCGTCTGGGCCACCGTGTGTTCCTGGCGCCCTACAGCGCCAATGGCAAGCCTTTGCATGTGCAGGGCTTCCTGGGGGCATTCGCCAAGGCGGCCATCCGCAATGCTACGCAACTGCAAGCCCTGGCCGATTGCGGGGTGCCGCTGGTGGGCTTGGACCCGGCCATGACCTTGGTGTACCGCCAGGAGTACCAGAAAGTGCCTGGCCTGCAGGGTTGCCCGCAGGTGCTGCTACCCCAGGAGTGGCTGCTCAATGCCCTGCCAGAGCAGGCGACTGGCGCCACGGCCAGCTTCCGCCTGATGGCGCACTGCACCGAAAAAACCAATGCGCCCGCCAGCACCCGGCAGTGGGAGCAGGTATTCCAGCGTCTGGGTTTGAAGCTGGTGACCGAAGCTACCGGCTGTTGCGGCATGTCGGGCACGTATGGCCATGAGGCTCGCAACCAGCACACCTCGAAAACCATTTTCGAGCAGTCCTGGGCAACCAAGCTGGACAAGGAAGGGGAGCCGTTGGCAACGGGCTATTCGTGCCGCAGCCAGGTCAAGCGCATGACCGAGCGGCAGATGCGTCACCCATTGGAAGTGGTGTTGCAGTACGCCCGGGGTTGAGCCCCAGGTGTGGGGAGTGTGAAAACGTGATGACGGGGGTAGCCCGCAGGTCAGCCGTTTTCACACTGTCGGCGCGCGCGTTCTAGTCCTGTTCGGCGCTGGGTTGATCGTCACCCTCCTGCTCGCGTGCAGGTGCCGGCTCGGCGTGGGCGGTAACGGTGGGCTCTTCGGGGTTCAGGCTTGGGAAGGGAAAGTTCGGGATTTCATGCATCTCGTCGTTCCTCGCAAGTGTGAGTGAAAAGGCTGCGCCAGGCGCGTGTAAGGCTTCGCAAAGCTGAGGCAGGATACACAAGTCTGGGTGACAGTTTCGATTTTTCCCGTTCGCCGGTTGCTATAGCGGGCGGATACCGGACGGATCCGCCCGCCGCTATCACTTGCGGCCTTCGGCACCCTCGGCGACCTTGTCGGTGCGCGCGCACATGATGAAGTCGTTGCGGTGCAGGCCTTTGATCGAATGGCTCCACCAAGTCACCGTCACCTTGCCCCACTCGGTCAGCAGCCCGGGGTGGTGGCCTTCGGCCTCGGCGATTTCGCCGACCGCGTTGGTGAAAGCCAGGGCATGTTTGAAGTTCTTGAACAGGAACACACGCTCCAGTTCCATATGGCCGTCGCGAACTTCAATGTTCCAGTCCGGAATTTCGCGGATCAGTTCGGCCAGTTCCTGCTCGGTGACCTTTGGCGCATCGGCCCGGCAGGCTTCGCAGTGGGCTTGGTTCAAGGCGTTCATAGGGTATTTTCCAGTTCGAGTTGTTATCGGCAGGGCGGCTCAGGCAGCCGCCTTGGGCGGAAACTTCGGGGCGTGCAGGCCCAGCTGCGAAGCTTGCCGCACCATGCCCATGATGTCTTCGTGGGCCAGGTCAAACAGCCGCTTCATGTTCGGCAGCACGAAGTACAGCGGCTGCAGAATGTCGATACGGTAGGGCGTGCGCATGGCTTCGATCGGGTCGAAGGCCTGGTGTTCCGGTTCGCCCGAGAGGCTATATACGGTTTCCTTGGGTGACGAGAGAATACCGCCGCCGTAGATCTTGCGGCCCTGCGGGGTCTCCATCAGGCCGAATTCGATGGTCATCCAGTACAGCCTGGCCAGGAACACCCGCTGCTCCTTGCTCGCGGCCAACCCCAGCTTGCCATAGGTGTGGGTGAACTCGGCGAACCAGGGATTGGTGAGCAACGGGCAGTGGCCGAAAATTTCGTGGAAGATGTCGGGTTCTTGCAGGTAATCCAGCTCTTCAGCGGTGCGAATGAACGTGGCCACCGGGAAACGCTTGCTGGCCAGCAGTTCAAAGAAGGTCTGGAAGGGAATCAGTGCAGGTACGCGGGCAACCTGCCAGCCCGTGGTGGTACCGAGCACCTTGTTGATTTCACCCAGCTGCGGAATGCGGTCATGGGGCAGGCCCAGCAGCTCGATGCCGTCCAGGTACTCCTGGCAGGCGCGGCCTTCGATGACCTTCAGTTGGCGGGTGATCAGGGTATTCCACACCGCATGATCTTGCTGCGGGTAATCGATAAACCCCTGCGCATCGGGCTCTCTTGCCACGTACTGCGTGTGCTTCATGGGTGTCTCCTGGTGAACGCTGTTCTTGTTGTGTTCAGGACATGCATCAGGAATAGCGCTTCCGGGCGGCGGTTGCACCGGGTGGTGAGCACGGCATGGGGGTTAATAAGCGTGGGATTCGTAACGATTGTTTTACAAATCACCCTGGGCGTTGGAAAATCCGCTACATGCAGGCGGTAAATAGCCTGATCTTGGAAAGTTAACTTTACAGATTTTCACAGGCTGGATGATAAACATCGGGTCTTGGAGCGCGCATGCGTATCAAAGTGCATTGTCAGAACCGCGTAGGCATCCTGCGGGACATCCTCAACCTGTTGGTGGAATACGGTATCAACGTGCTGCGCGGCGAGGTGGGGGGTGACCACGGCAATGCCATCTACCTGCATTGCCCCAACTTGATCAATTTGCAGTTCCAGGCGTTACGGCCCAAGTTCGAGGCCATTGCCGGGGTGTTCGGGGTCAAGCGAGTGGGGTTGATGCCCAGCGAGCGGCGGCACATGGAGCTCAATGCCTTGCTCGGGGCGTTGGAGTTTCCGGTACTGTCCGTAGACATGGCGGGTAGCATCGTCGCCGCCAACCGGGCTGCGGCGCAGTTGCTGGGGGTGCGGGTAGACGAGGTGCCCGGCATGCCGCTGGCGCGTTACGTGGAGGACTTCGACCTGCCGGAGCTGGTGCGGGCCAACAAGTCGCGTATCAACGGGCTGCGGGTCCAGGTGAAAGGGGGGGTGTTCCTGGCGGATATCGCACCGCTTCAATCTGAGCACGATGACAGCGAGGCCCTGGCGGGTGCGGTGCTGACACTGCACCGCGCCGATCGTATCGGCGAGCGCATCTACAATGTGCGCAAGCAGGAGTTGCGCGGCTTCGACAGCATCTTCCAGAGTTCGCGGGTGATGGCCGCCGTGGTCCGTGAAGCGCGGCGCATGGCGCCGCTGGATGCGCCATTGCTGATCGAAGGCGAGACGGGTACGGGTAAAGAGCTGCTGGCCCGCGCCTGTCACCTGGCCAGCCCCCGGGGCCAGTCGCCGCTGATGGCCCTCAACTGCGCCGGGTTGCCGGAATCCATGGCGGAAACCGAGCTGTTCGGTTATGGCCCCGGGGCATTCGAGGGCGCCCGTGCGGAGGGCAAGCTGGGGCTGCTGGAACTCACCGCTGGCGGTACGTTGTTCCTCGATGGGGTAGGGGAGATGAGCCCGCGGCTGCAGGTGAAGCTGCTGCGCTTTTTGCAGGACGGCTGCTTCCGAAGGGTGGGTAGCGACGAAGAGGTGTACCTGGATGTGCGGGTGATCTGCGCCACCCAAGTTGACCTGTCCGAACTCTGCGCGCGGGGTGAATTCCGCCAGGACCTGTACCACCGCCTCAATGTGCTGTCCCTGCATATTCCGCCCCTGCGTGAATGCATGGATGGCCTGGACGGGCTGGTGGAGCATTTTCTCGACCAGGCCAGCCGGCAGATTGGTTGCCCCCTGCCACGGCTGGCCGCCGCTGCACGGGAAAAACTGGCCGCCTATAACTGGCCGGGTAATGTACGGCAACTGGAAAACGTAGTGTTCCAGGCGGTTTCTTTATCGGAAGGAGGCGTGGTGAAAAGTGAGCATGTGCGCCTGCCTGATTATGGCGTCCGTCAACCGTTGGGGGATTTTTCGCTGGAGGGTGATCTTTCCGCGATTGTGGGGCGTTTTGAGAGGGCCGTGCTGGAAAGTTTGATGGGGGAGTTCAAGAGCAGTCGCGCATTGGGCAAACGGCTAGGCGTATCGCACACTACGATTGCCAACAAGTTGCGGGATTATCAACTCGGCAAGTCGCTGGACTAAACTTATTAATGATGACGCGTTAGGCAGTTATATAGGCTCCCTGTGGCGGCGGGTATCACCGCGAAGGGGCCCCGCAGGGCCCCGTTCACACGGTATCACCCATTCGAGCAACCACCGCCCATGACGCGGTATTCAAGGATGTGTCGCTGGCCCTGCGAGTCTTCGTAGGTCATGCGCGCGGGTACCACTTCGCAGACATTGGGTACTTCGCTCAGGGAAATGACGTGGGCGATGTCCAGATGCTGCGAGTAGCTGTACTGTTCGACCGGAATCTGCTCAGCAACCTTGACGTCGTCGGCCATTGCCGCACCGCACAAGCTGCCAAGTACCAATACCAGTAACGCTTTCATTTTTCGTTTACCTATATAAGGCCGTGAGGGGGTGCACGCGGCACACTGGGCGCCGCGACTGCAGTTGTTGCAATCAGTTACTTTAATAAGAAGATTAACGGTTGCCTGTGTGGGGGGCGGGTGTCAGTCGTTAATCCATGTGCCGTTGTTGGCGAGGTGAATTCTAGGGCGGCGGTTTAACTTGAAACAGTGGCGCTTTTGATAAAGTGTTTTGGCAGAATTGGTAACAATCTTGTGCTCCGCCTGGCGCGTGCAATGCCGAGCGGTGAAGGCATGGCCTGCGCAGTTTCCAGCGACCTGCCGGGGAAATTACTACCAACGTCGAATGGCGTTTATCGCTCTGGTACAGTTACAACGGTCCCATACAAAAACAACTATTACACCGAGGTAAATAAGATGAGTGCGGCTCCACTGTATCCCGTTCGTCCCGAGATCGCGGCCACCACCCTGACCGACGAGGCCACCTACAAGGCCATGTACCAGCAATCGGTGATCAACCCGGACGGCTTCTGGCGTGAGCAGGCCCAGCGTCTGGACTGGATCAAGCCGTTCACCAAGGTCAAGCAGACCTCGTTCGATGACCACCATGTGGACATCAAGTGGTTCGCCGACGGCACTCTGAACGTTTCCTCCAACTGCCTCGACCGCCACCTCGAAGAGCGCGGTGACCAGCTGGCCATCATCTGGGAGGGCGACGACCCTTCCGAGCACCGCAACATCACCTACCGCGAGCTGCACGAGCAAGTCTGCAAGTTCGCCAACGCCCTGCGCGGGCAGGATGTGCACCGCGGTGATGTGGTCACCATCTACATGCCGATGATCCCCGAGGCCGTGGTGGCCATGCTGGCTTGTGCCCGCATCGGCGCGATCCACTCGGTGGTATTCGGTGGTTTCTCCCCCGAGGCCCTGGCCGGGCGCATCATCGATTGCAAGTCCAAGGTGGTGATCACTGCCGACGAGGGTGTGCGCGGTGGCCGCCGTACGCCGCTCAAGGGCAACGTCGACCTGGCGTTGACCAACCCGGAAACCAGCAGCGTGCAGAAGATCATCGTGTGCAAGCGCACCGGTGGCGACATCGCCTGGCACCAGCATCGCGACATCTGGTACGAAGACCTGATGAAAGTGGCCTCCAGCCACTGCGCACCGAAAGAAATGGGCGCCGAAGAAGCCCTGTTCATCCTCTACACCTCTGGCTCCACCGGCAAACCCAAGGGCGTACTGCACACTACCGGTGGTTACCTGGTGTACGCGGCGCTCACCCATGAGCGCGTGTTCGACTACCGCCCGGGCGAGGTGTACTGGTGCACAGCCGACGTGGGTTGGGTCACTGGCCACAGCTACATCGTCTACGGCCCGCTGGCCAACGGGGCGACCACGCTGCTGTTCGAAGGCGTGCCGAACTACCCGGACATCACCCGCGTGTCGAAAATCGTCGACAAGCACAAGGTCAACATCCTGTACACCGCACCCACTGCCATCCGCGCGATGATGGCCGAGGGGCAGGCGGCGGTAGACGGCGCCGACGGCTCCAGCCTGCGCCTGCTGGGTTCGGTGGGTGAGCCGATCAACCCTGAAGCCTGGAACTGGTACTACAAGACCGTTGGCAAGGAGCGCTGCCCGATCGTCGACACCTGGTGGCAGACCGAAACCGGGGGCATCCTGATCAGCCCGCTGCCAGGTGCCACGGCCCTCAAGCCAGGTTCGGCCACCCGGCCGTTCTTTGGTGTGGTGCCGGCTTTGGTGGACAACCTGGGCAACCTGATCGAGGGGGCCGCCGAGGGCAACCTGGTCATCCTCGACTCCTGGCCGGGCCAGTCGCGGTCGCTGTATGGTGACCACGACCGCTTCGTCGATACCTACTTCAAGACCTTCCGCGGCATGTACTTCACCGGCGACGGCGCGCGCCGCGACGAGGACGGCTACTTCTGGATCACCGGCCGTGTGGACGACGTGCTCAACGTGTCCGGCCACCGCATGGGCACCGCCGAAATCGAGAGCGCCATGGTGGCCCATGCCAAAGTGGCTGAAGCCGCCGTGGTGGGTGTGCCGCACGACATCAAGGGCCAGGGCATCTATGTCTACGTCACCCTCAATGCCGGCATTGAGCCTACCGAGCAATTGCGCCTGGAGCTGAAGAACTGGGTGCGCAAGGAAATTGGCCCGATCGCTTCGCCAGACGTCATTCAGTGGGCCCCGGGCCTGCCAAAAACCCGGTCGGGCAAGATCATGCGCCGCATCCTGCGCAAGATCGCCACCGGGGAGTACGATGCGTTGGGTGATATCTCTACCCTGGCAGACCCTGGGGTGGTGCAGCACCTGATCGACACCCACAAGGCGATGAACTTGGCGACTGCCTGAGCGGGCCATCGCCGGCAAGCCGGCGGTTAGTGGCCTCCTGCAAACCCCGCCCGAGCATTCGGCGGGGTTTTTGCTTTATTGTTACCCGACATTCATCGGTAACCCGATCTGTCACCGCCGCGCACCACCCCGGGGCGCCAGGAAACACTCCGTGCCCATTCCAGGGCGTTTTCAAGGCGTTGGGCAGCTGGCGAAACGCCGGACTTGCCGTCCTACAAGGCTTTGCCAATAATAGGCCCAGGAATTGCTAGACTCGTAGGTTCTATATTCTTGCGCTTTTGCATATTTTGCATAGGCTGTCAACATCGCCCGCAGTGGTTTCAAGCGCTTCTGTAAGTAGTTGTCGCTTTGAAGAAATATCGACTACCGGGCTGTCGTTAAAATGCCACTCACTCGCTCGTGGTCTGCGACCTTGGTCGAACCCTGCGCGGCTCGCGTTGTACCCATTCGCATATCGGGCAGCCGTTACCTGCCTTGTATTGCCCCGTACCGATGGAGTTACCTGATGAAGAAGCTCGCACTGCTTGGCGCCCTGGCGCTGTCTGTGTTTTCCCTGGTGTCGCAGGCCGATGAAAAACCGCTGAAAATCGGCATCGAAGCCGCTTACCCTCCGTTCGCCTTCAAACAGCCCGACGGCAGCATCGCCGGTTTCGACTACGACATCGGCAATGCGCTGTGCGCAGAAATGAAGGCCAAGTGCACGTGGGTCGAGCAGGAATTCGACGGCCTGATCCCCGCCCTGAAGGTGCGCAAGATCGACGCCATCCTGTCGTCCATGTCGATCACCGACGACCGCAAGAAGTCGGTTGACTTCACCAACCGTTACTACCTCACACCCGCGCGCCTGGTGATGAAGGAAGGCTCCACCGTCAGCGACAGCCTGGATGAACTCAAGGGCAAGAAGATCGGCGTGCAGCGCGGCTCGATCCACGACCGTTTCGCCAAGGAAGTGCTCGCACCCAAAGGCGCTACCGTTGTGCCTTACGGCACCCAGAACGAAATCTACCTGGATGTGGCGGCAGGCCGCCTGGACGGCACCGTGGCCGATGCCACCCTGCTGGAAGATGGCTTCCTGAAAACCGATGCGGGCAAGGGCTTTGCCTTCGTCGGCCCATCGTTCACCGACGTGAAGTACTTCGGTGACGGCGTCGGCATCGCCGTGCGCAAAGGGGACAAGGAAAACCTCGACCGCATCAACGCGGCCATCGCCGCCATCCGTGCCAACGGCAAGTACAAAGAGATCGAGAAGAAGTACTTCAACTTCGACATCTACGGCCCGGAAACCAACTAAGGCTTCGGGCACCCCCTGTGCAATGGTGCAAACAGCAGAGGTTCTGAGGTTTGCACCATTTTTCATTCTCTAGGTCGAGGACCACAACATGTTGAAAGGCTACGGGGCAGTCATCCTCGACGGGGCGTGGCTGACGCTACAGCTCGCCCTGTCGTCGATGGCCCTGGCCATCGTGCTCGGCCTGATCGGCGTGGCGCTGCGCTTGTCGCCCGTGCGCTGGCTGGCCTGGCTGGGCGACCTGTATTCCACGGTGGTGCGCGGCATCCCGGACCTGGTGCTGATCCTGCTGATCTTCTATGGCGGGCAAGACATCATCAACCGCGTTGCGCCGCTGGTTGGCTACGATGACTACATCGACCTGAACCCGCTGCTGGCGGGTATCGGTACCCTGGGCTTCATCTTTGGCGCCTACCTGTCGGAAACCTTCCGTGGTGCGTTTCTGGGTATCCCCAAAGGGCAGGCCGAGGCGGGCGTTGCCTATGGCATGAGCGCCCGTCAGGTGTTCTTCCGTATCCAGGTGCCGCAGATGATCCGGCTGGCGATCCCGGGCTTTACCAACAACTGGCTGGTACTGACCAAGGCCACTGCACTGATCTCGGTGGTGGGCCTGCAGGACATGATGTTCAAGGCCAAGCAGGCAGCCGACGCCACGCGTGAGCCGTTTACCTTTTTCCTGGCGGTGGCCGCGCTGTACCTGGTGCTGACCAGCGTGTCGCTGCTGGCGCTGAAGTATCTGGAGCGCCGCTACTCGGTGGGCGTGAAGGTGGCTGAACTATGATCTTCGACTACAACGTGGTCTGGGACGCTTTGCCGATGTATATCGACGGCCTGCTGACCACGCTCAAGCTGCTGGCCATCTCCCTGTTCTTCGGCTTGCTGGCGGCCATTCCGCTGGGGTTGATGCGGGTGTCCAGGCAACCGGTGGTGAACCTCACCGCCTGGCTCTATACCTACGTGATCCGTGGCACACCGATGCTGGTGCAGCTGTTTCTGATCTACTACGGCCTGGCCCAGTTCGAAGCCGTCCGCCAGAGCGTGTTCTGGCCGTTGCTGTCCAGCGCCACGTTCTGTGCGTGCCTGGCCTTCGCCATCAACACCAGTGCCTACACCGCCGAAATCATCGCTGGCAGCCTGAAGGCCACGCCCCATGGCGAGATCGAAGCGGCCAAGGCCATGGGCATGTCGCGCATGAAGATGTACCGCCGCATCCTGTTGCCGTCCGCCCTGCGCCGTGCACTGCCGCAGTACAGCAACGAGGTGATCATGATGCTGCAGACCACCAGCCTGGCGTCGATCGTTACCCTGATCGACATCACCGGCGCTGCGCGTACGGTCAACGCTCAGTACTACCTGCCCTTCGAGGCCTATATCACGGCGGGCGTGTTCTACCTGTGCCTGACCTTCATCCTGGTGCGCCTGTTCAAGATGGCCGAACGCCGCTGGCTCGGCTATTTGGCGCCGCGCAAGCACTGACCGCTTTGTGAGAATCGACAGCATGTACAAACTCGAAGTCCAAGACCTGCACAAGCGCTACGGCAGCCATGAGGTGCTCAAGGGCGTTTCTCTGGCGGCCAAGGCTGGCGACGTCATCAGCATCATCGGCTCCAGCGGTTCAGGCAAGTCCACGTTCCTGCGCTGCATCAACCTGCTGGAGCAGCCCCACGCGGGCAAGATCCTGCTCAACAACGAAGAGCTGAAGCTGGTGGCAGGCAAGGACGGCGCGCTCAAGGCCGGCGACCCCCGCCAGTTGCAGCGCATGCGTTCACGCCTGGCCATGGTGTTCCAGCATTTCAACCTGTGGTCGCACATGACCGCGCTGGAGAACATCATCGAAGCCCCGGTGCATGTGCTGGGCATGAACCGCAAGGAAGCCCTGGAAAAGGCTGAGCATTACCTGGCCAAGGTGGGGGTGGCCCACCGCAAGGACGCCTTCCCGGGGCACATGTCGGGCGGTGAGCAGCAGCGCGTGGCCATTGCCCGCGCCCTGGCCATGGAGCCGGAAGTGATGCTGTTCGACGAGCCTACCTCGGCCCTGGACCCGGAGCTGGTGGGCGATGTGCTCAAGGTGATGCAGGCGCTGGCCCAGGAAGGCCGCACCATGGTGGTGGTCACCCACGAGATGGGCTTCGCCCGCGAGGTGTCCAACCAGTTGGTGTTCCTGCACAAGGGCCTGGTGGAAGAAACTGGCTGCCCGCGTGACGTGCTGGCCAACCCGCGCTCGGAGCGCCTGAAGCAGTTCCTGTCTGGCAGCCTCAAGTAAAGGCTGCTTTTTTGCACCACAATAGGGCATGCTGCGTTTCAAGCGCAGCCTGACCCGGCGCACTGAATCGAACGACCCCAGGTTTCGGACCGCACCCTATGACCACCCAGCGAATCGGTTTTCTCATCTGGCCCAGTACCAGGCCCCTGACCTTGGCGCTGGCAGAGGAAGCCTTGCAGGTGGCGCAGCGGGTGCACCCTGAGGTGATCTACGACCTGCTCTTTCTGCAGGCCGAGCCCGCCCAGGACGGCAGCTGGCGCTTGCCTGGCGAGGCGTGGAACGGGCGCCTCGAAGGCTGCCACAAGCTGTTTGTGCTGGCCGACGAACCGCCTGCCGGTATAGGCGCCGCGCTGTCCACCGCCCTCAAGCAACTGGCCCGCAGTGGGTGCATGGTGGGCGGGTTGTCTGCCGGGGTGTATCCGCTGGCCATGCTGGGCCTGCTGGACGGTTACCGGGCGGCGGTGCATTGGCGTTGGCAGGATGATTTTGCCGAGCGTTTCCCCAAGGTAATTGCCACCAGCCACCTGTTCGACTGGGACCGCGACCGCCTCACGGCCTGCGGCGGCATGGCGGTAACCGACCTACTGCTGGCGGTGCTGGCCCGTGATCACGGGGCAGAGCTGGCGGGGGCTGTGTCGGAGGAGCTGGTGGTCGAGCGCATCCGTGAAGGGGGCGAGCGCCAGCGGATCCCGTTGCAGAACCGGCTGGGGTCCAGCCATCCCAAGCTCACCCAGGCGGTGCTGCTGATGGAGGCCAACATCGAAGAGCCCCTGACCACCGACGAAATCGCCCAGCACGTGTGCGTTTCGCGCCGGCAACTGGAGCGCATCTTCAAACAGTACCTGAGCCGGGTGCCGAGCCAGTACTACCTGGAACTGCGCCTGAACAAGGCGCGGCAGATGCTGATGCAGACCAGCAAGTCGATCATCCAGATCGGCCTGTCGTGCGGGTTCTCTTCAGGGCCGCATTTTTCCAGTGCCTACCGCAATTTCTTCGGCGCCACGCCGCGGGAAGACCGCAACCAGCGGCGCAGCAGCAGCCCGTTCGAATTGAGTTCGGCGGCGGTCGACAAAGGCTGAGTTCGTCGCAACGTAGTCTTGTAGGCGCCGCACCCCTGCCGGTGAACACCTCACAGCCCCTCTATATGTGAACACCCGTTCACCCAGTCTTCGCTCTGCCGTACACTGCGCGATTGCGACAGTGTTTGTCGCATTGCCGAAAGCCTGGTTAAAACCGGGTGTTGCGCTGTAACAAGTTGTCGCTTGGCCGCAAGGCCGGGCGCAGTCCAATCCTTACAATCCCCCCATCGCTCGCCACTTCCAGGCCAGCGTTCCTCTTCAGGAGACTCAGATGTCCGTTGAGCAAGCCCCGGTGCAACGTGCCGATTTCGATCAGGTAATGGTCCCCAACTATTCCCCGGCGGCGTTCATTCCTGTGCGAGGCGAGGGCTCCCGCGTCTGGGACCAGACCGGTCGCGAGCTGATCGACTTCGCGGGCGGCATCGCGGTCAACGCCCTGGGGCATTGCCACCCGGCGCTGGTCAAGGCCCTGACCGAGCAGGCCAACACCCTCTGGCACGTTTCCAACGTCTTCACCAACGAGCCAGCACTGCGCCTGGCTCACAAACTGGTGGAGGCCACCTTCGCCGACCGTGCGTTCTTCTGCAACTCGGGCGCCGAGTCCAACGAAGCGGCCTTCAAACTGGCCCGCCGCGTAGCCCACGACCGCTTTGGCCCGGAAAAACACGAGATCATCGCCACGGTCAACAGCTTCCACGGCCGTACCCTGTTCACCGTCAGTGTGGGTGGGCAGCCCAAGTATTCCGACGGTTTCGGCCCGAAGATCACCGGTATCAGCCATGTGCCCTACAACGACTTGGAAGCGTTGAAGGCACAGATCTCCGACAAGACCTGCGCGGTGGTGATCGAGCCGATCCAGGGCGAAAGCGGTGTGGTCCCGGCAGACAAGGCCTACCTTGAAGGTGCCCGCGCCCTGTGTGACCAGCACAATGCCTTGCTGATCTTCGACGAAGTGCAGACCGGTGTTGGCCGCACCGGCTCGCTGTATGCCTATCAGCATTACGGCGTCACCCCGGATATTCTCACCAGCGCCAAGAGCCTGGGTGGCGGCTTCCCCATCGGCGCCATGCTCACCACCGCCGAACTGGCCAAGCACCTGGCCGTCGGCACCCACGGCACCACTTACGGCGGCAACCCGTTGGGCTGCGCAGTCGCCTGTGCGGTGCTGGATGTGGTCAATACGCCGCAGACCTTGGCGGGCATCAAGGCCAAGCACGAACGCTTCAAGTCGCGCCTGGAAAAAATCGGCAGCACCTACAACCTGTTCAGCCAGGTGCGTGGCGTGGGGCTGCTGCTGGGCTGCGTGCTGACACCCGCCTGGCAGGGCAAGGCCAAGGACGTGCTCAATGCGGCCGAGAAAGAAGGCGTGATGGTGCTGCAGGCCGGCCCAGACGTGGTGCGCTTCGCGCCCAGCCTGGTGGTGGAAGATGCCGACATCGATGCCGGCCTGGACCGCTTCGAACGTGCCGTGGCCACGCTGACCCAGGCTTGACCCGGCCTGCTGTGCCTTCACCGGCCTGGCCCCACTCGGGGCAGGCCGGTGAAACCCGATTTCAGTGCAGGTGCCCAGGCGCCTGCCGTTTTTACGTGCCGCCGTGAACGGCGCGTCTTCCAAAGGAGTGACACCATGCTGGTGATGCGCCCTGCGCAAATGGCTGATCTGAACGAAGTGCAGCGCATGGCTGCAGACAGCCCGATTGGTGTCACGTCCCTGCCGGACGATACTGCCCGCCTGGGCGACAAGATCGCCGCCTCTGAAACATCCTTTGCCGCCGAGGTGAGCTTCAACGGCGAGGAAAGTTATTTCTTCGTGCTCGAAGACAGCCAGACCGGCCAGTTGGCCGGTTGCTCGGCCATCGTTGCGTCGGCCGGCTATTCCGAGCCGTTCTACAGTTTTCGCAACGAAACCTTCGTCCACGCCTCGCGCGAGTTGAAGATCCACAACAAGATCCATGTGCTTTCGCTGTGCCATGACCTGACGGGCAACAGCCTGCTGACCAGCTTTTACGTGCTGCCAGAACTGGTGAACAGCGGTTGGGCAGAGCTCAACTCTCGCGGCCGCCTGCTGTTCATGGCGGCCCACCCGGAGCGCTTTGCCGATTCGGTGGTCACCGAAATAGTCGGCTTCAGCGACGAGCAGGGCGAGTCGCCGTTCTGGGATGCCATTGGGCGTAACTTCTTCGACCTCAACTACGCCGATGCCGAGCGCCTGTGTGGGCTGAAAAGCCGCACGTTCCTCGCCGAGCTGATGCCGCATTACCCGATCTACGTGCCGCTGTTGCCTGACCAGGCGCAAGAGGCCATGGGCCAGGTGCACCCGAGGGCACAGATCACGTTCGACATCCTCATGCGTGAAGGCTTCGAAACCGAGCACTACATCGACATCTTCGATGGCGGCCCCACCCTGCACGCGCGCACTTCTGGCATCCGTTCCATCGCCCAGAGCCGCGTGGTACCGGTGAAAGTCGAGCAGGCCGCCGGCAAGGGCGGGCGCCCGTACCTGGTGTGCAATGGCCAGTTGCAGGACTACCGCGCCGTGCTGCTGGACCTGGACTGGGTGCCTGGCAAGCCAGTGAGCCTGAGCCAGGAAGCGGCAGATGCATTAGGGGTGGGCGAGGGTGCCAGCGTGCGCCTGGTCGCCGCTTGAGGCCTGAGGGCGACGTTGCAGGTTTAGACGTGTTTCGCGCCGGCCAATGCCGACGCACAAGGAGATAGCATGATCGTTCGTCCTGTACGCAGCAGCGACTTGCCTGCGTTGATCGAGCTGGCGCGCAGCACCGGCACCACCGGCCTGACTACCCTGCCGGCCAACGAAGAGCGCCTTGGGCATCGCGTGGGCTGGGCGGAAAAGACCTTCCGTGGCGAAGCCGAGCGTGGCGATACCGATTACCTGTTCGTGCTGGAAAACGACGAAGGCCTGGTGGTGGGCATCAGTGCCATCGCCGGCGCCGTGGGCCTGCGCGAACCCTGGTACAACTACCGGGTCGGGTTGACGGTGAGCGCCTCCCAGGAACTGAAGATCTACCGCGAGATCCCCACGCTGTTCCTGGCCAACGACCTGACCGGCAACTCCGAACTGTGCTCGTTGTTCCTGCGCCATGACCACCGCTGCGGCCTGAATGGCCGCCTGCTGTCGCGGGCACGCATGCTGTTCATCGCCGAGTTTCCCGAGCTGTTCGGCAAGAAGATCATTGCCGAAATGCGCGGCATGTCCGACGCCCAGGGCCGCTCGCCGTTCTGGGAGTGCCTGGGCCGGCACTTCTTCAAGATGGAATTCAGCCAGGCCGACTACCTGACGGGCGTGGGCAACAAGTCGTTCATCGCTGAGCTGATGCCCAAGTTCCCGTTGTATACCTGCTTCCTGTCCGAGGCGGCGCGCAGCGTGATCGGCCGAGTGCACGCCGATACCGAGCCGGCCTTGGCGATGCTCAAGCAGGAAGGCTTCAACTACCAGGGCTACGTAGACATCTTCGACGCCGGGCCGGCCATTGAGTGCGACACCGACAGGATCCGTGCGGTGCGTGATAGCCAGACCCTGGTACTGGCAATCGGTACCCCGGGCGACGACGCCACCCCTTACATCATTCACAACCGCAAGCGTGACGATTGCCGCATCACGGCTGCACCCGCGCGCCTGGCTGCCGGTACGCTGGTGGTCGACCCGCTGACCGCCAAGCGCCTGCGCATGGGCGCCGGGGACAACGTACGCGCCGTGCCGCTTTCGGCAGGCCGGGAGGGCCAGCGATGACTACCCACTACATTGCAGGTCGTTGGCACGCCGGCCACGGCGAAGCGTTGCAATCGCTCAACCCGGTGACCCAGGCTGTGGTCTGGCAAGGGCAAGGCGCCGATGTGGGCCAGGTGGAGGCTGCGGTACAAGCGGCCCGGCAGGCCTTTCCGGCCTGGGCTCAGCTTAGCCTGGAGGCGCGCATCAGCGTGCTGGAACAGTTCGCTGCGCAGCTCAAGCTGCATGCCGATGCGCTGGCCTACTGCATTGGTGAAGAAACCGGCAAACCGTTATGGGAATCGGCCACCGAAGTCACCAGCATGATCAACAAGGTGGCCATCTCGGTACAGAGCTACCGGGAGCGCACCGGTGAGAAAAGCGGGCCGCTGGCCGACGCCACCGCTGTGCTGCGGCACAAACCCCACGGGGTGGTCGCGGTGTTTGGGCCTTACAACTTCCCCGGTCACCTGCCCAACGGCCACATCGTGCCAGCCCTGGTGGCCGGCAACTGCGTGGTGTTCAAGCCCAGCGAGCTGACGCCCAAGGTCGCGGAGCTGACGGTCAATTGCTGGGTGGCCGCCGGCCTGCCCGCAGGCGTGCTGAACCTGGTGCAGGGTGCCCGCGAAACCGGTGTGGCGCTGGCTGCCAACAAGGGCATCGATGGGCTGTTCTTCACCGGCTCCAGCCGCACCGGCAACCTGCTGCACCAGCAGTTCGCCGGCCGCCCGGACAAGATCCTGGCCCTGGAGATGGGCGGCAACAACCCGCTGGTGGTGGATGAGGTCAAGGATGTGCAGGCGGCGGTGTACACCATCATCCAGTCGGCATTCATTTCCGCCGGCCAGCGCTGCACCTGCGCGCGGCGCCTGCTGGTGCCGCAGGGAGCCTGGGGTGACGCGCTGCTGGCGCGCCTGGTTGACGTGTGCAAAACCTTGACCGTGGGGGCTTTCGACCAGCAGCCTGCGCCGTTCATGGGCTCGGTCATCTCGTTGCAGGCCGCCCAGGCACTGCTCAGCGCCCAGGCGGACCTGGTGGCCAAAGGCGCGGTACAGCTGCTGGGCATGACCCAGCCGCAGCCAGGCGCGGCTTTACTGACACCGGGCATTGTCGATGTTACAGCCGTTGCCGAGCGCCCGGATGAGGAGTTCTTCGGCCCGCTGCTGCAGGTGATCCGGTACTCGGGCCTGGATGCTGCCATCGACGAAGCCAATGCCACCCAGTACGGCCTGGCTGCGGGGCTGCTCTCAGACTCCCGCGCCCGTTACCAGTACTTCTGGCTGCGCAGCCGCGCCGGCATCGTCAACTGGAACAAGCAACTGACCGGAGCTGCCAGCAGCGCGCCGTTCGGCGGCGTGGGTGCCAGTGGCAACCACCGCGCCAGCGCCTACTACGCGGCCGACTATTGCGCGTACCCGGTGGCTTCGCTGGAGGCCGACAGCCTTGCATTGCCGGCGACCCTGACGCCGGGTATTACCCTATAACAATGGTCGGAGCCTAGCCGATGAAATCCTACGAAGTAAATTTTGATGGCCTGGTGGGGCCGACCCACAACTATGGCGGGCTGTCCTACGGCAACGTGGCCTCCCAGAACAACAGCCAGCAGGGCTCCAACCCCCGCGAGGCGGCGCGCCAGGGCCTGGCGAAAATGAAAGCGCTGGCCGACATGGGTTTCAAGCAGGGTGTGCTGGCCCCTCAGGAGCGCCCAGATGTAGCCGCACTGCGCCAGCTGGGCTTTACCGGCAGCGACGCTGACGTCATCCAGCGTGCTGCACGCGAGGCCATGCCGCTGCTGGTGGCCAGTTGTTCGGCTTCCAGTATGTGGGTGGCCAACGCCGCCACCGTCAGCCCCAGTGCCGATACCGTCGACGGGCGCGTGCATTTCACGGCCGCCAACCTCAACTGCAAGTACCACCGCAGTATCGAACACCCCACCACCAGCCGGGTACTGGCGGCCATGTTCCAGCACCAGGCCCACTTCGCGCACCACCCCGCGTTGCCGGCCGTTGCTCAGTTCGGCGATGAGGGCGCCGCCAACCATACGCGGTTCTGCCGCGCCTATGGCGAGCCTGGCGTGGAGTTTTTCGTCTACGGGCGTAGTGCCTTCGACAGCCGCTACCCAGCGCCGCAGAAATACCCCGCCCGGCAGACCCTCGAGGCGTCCCAGGCCGTGGCCCGCCTGCATGGGCTGCGCGAAGACGGCGTGGTCTATGCTCAGCAGAACCCGGCGGTGATCGACCAGGGGGTGTTCCACAACGACGTAATTGCGGTGGGCAACGGCGAGGTGCTGTTCCACCACGAGGATGCCTTCCTGGACAGCGAGGCAGTGCTCGACCAGTTGCGTGGCAAACTGGCCGGCAAGGGCGGTACATTGCAGGCCATCGGCGTGCCACGGGCGGCGGTGACGGTGGAGGACGCAGTGCGTTCCTACCTGTTCAACAGCCAACTGCTCAGCCGCGCCGACGGTTCCATGCTGCTGGTGGTACCCGAAGAATGCCGCAATAACGAGCGGGTATGGGCTTATCTGGAGCAACTGACCACCCAGGGTACGCCCGTGCAGGAGGTACAGGTGTTCGACCTCAAGCAGAGCATGCGCAACGGCGGTGGGCCTGCCTGCCTGCGCCTGCGTGTAGCCCTGACTGAAACGGAACTGGCGGCAGTGAACCAAGGCGTTATCATGACCGCCCCGCTGTACGACACGCTGCTGCAGTGGGTTGACCGCCACTACCGCGATCGCCTGGTCGATTCGGACCTGGCCGACCCGCAATTGCTGGTGGAGTGCCGAACCGCACTGGATGAATTGACCCAGATACTCAAGTTGGGCTCGGTATACCCGTTCCAACGCCAACCTTGAAGAGAGACTTTGCAATGACCGATGCCCTGCGCCTGATCCTTGAAGATGAAGACGGCACCCAGCTGGAAACCTCGTGCACCCGCTTTGCCGTGGTCTGGCAAGGCAAGGAAGTGTGGATTCAGCAGGACGGCCGTGGCCAGCTGCTGATCGGGGTGGACGTGGATGAGGACGACACCGAATACGCCAACCTGCTGCTGCGCCCGATGGCCACCAACCTGGTCAGCCTGCAGCTGGAAATGGAACCGGCAGAGGTGGGTGAAGACGACGATCACGTGCACGGCCCGGACTGCGGCCACCACCACTAAGGAAGCCCGCTATGCTCGCCCTTGGCAAACTGCTTGAGCTGACCCTTACCGGCCATGAACCGGCCGAGAAGACCCAAGTGACCACCAAGGGCGTGCGTTTGCGCTGGTTGGGGCAAGGCGCGCTGGAAGTGCGCCCAGCAGAAAGCGACGACTGCGGCCTCGATGTGTTGCTGTCTGCCGGCATTCATGGCAACGAGACAGCACCCATCGAACTGCTTGAGCAATTGCTGCACGGTGTGGCCAAGGGCGAAATCGTGCCCAGGGCGCGGGTGCTGTTTCTGTTCGGCAACCCTGCTGCCATCATCAAGGGCGAGCGCTACATCGAGCAGGACATCAACCGCCTGTTCAATGGCCGCCATGAGCAGACCAGCGGCATGGAAGCCTTGCGGGCTGCAGAGCTGGAGCAGTTTGCCCGGGTATTCTTCAGCAAGCCTGGCCGCAGCCGCCTGCACTACGACCTGCACACGGCCATCCGGGGCTCGAAGGTCGAGCAGTTCGCCCTGTACCCCTTCAAGGAGGGCCGCCAGCATTCGCGCCGTGAGCTGGCACGGCTGGCGGCGGCGGGCATGCAGGCGGTGCTGCTGCAGCGCAAGCCGTCCATCACGTTCAGTGCCTTCACCTATGAGCAACTCGATGCCGAAGCCTTTACGCTGGAACTGGGCAAGGCGCGGCCGTTTGGCCAGAACGACGAAGTGAACCTCGGCAAGCTGGCTGCGCGCCTGGTACGCATTCTGGAGGCGACCGAGCCGCAGGCAGAGCAGTCACTCGATGGGCTGCAACTGTTCAGTGTGGCCCGTGAAATCATCAAGCACAGCGACAGTTTCCACTTACACCTGCCCGCCGAAATCGAAAACTTCTCCGAATTGAGCAAGGGCTACCTGCTGGCCGAAGACCTGGCAGAAATGCGCTGGGTGGTGGAAGAAGAGGGCGCGCGCATCATCTTCCCCAACCCGAAGGTGAAGAACGGCCTGAGGGCCGGGATCCTGATCGTGCCCAGCGAGGGGCACGACCTTTCGCCCTGATCCGCTCAGCCGCCGGTAGCCGGGGCGGGCAGCAGCAGGTCTGGCGCCAGCGCGTCGTAGGCTTGTTGCAGCAACCTGGCCAGTGTGGTCAAACCGTCCAGGCCGCTGGCTTCGTACGGGTCATAGAGCACCGCGGTGTAGTCGCCTGACAACCGGTGGGCATGCTCGTTGGGGATCACCCGCTCCAGGTCGAAGCCCGGGCCGAACTGGGCCGGGCCCGCATAGCACTGCA
Organism: Pseudomonas sp. S60; assembly: GCF_016647865.1. Classification (NCBI taxonomy): domain Bacteria; kingdom Pseudomonadati; phylum Pseudomonadota; class Gammaproteobacteria; order Pseudomonadales; family Pseudomonadaceae; genus Pseudomonas; species Pseudomonas sp. S60. The sequence goes on from NZ_JACVVH010000039.1 coordinate 41,192, forward strand.
TCAGCACCATGTCCGGCACGGTTTCGTAGCGCTGGCGTGCGGTGTCCAGCAACTGCTTGAGCGCCGGGTAGCCGGGCAGCAGCAGCAACTGCTCGTACACCCTTGCCTGGAACTGGGGGGTGCCATACAGGTACAGGTTGTCGAGCGCCGTCACATCGATGCGGTTGTCCGGGTTGGCATGGCTGTCCACGCGCAGCGGCTGGGCGATACCTTCACCGATGCCTGCCGGCGCGTCGGCACCCAGAAACAGCAGGTGCAGGCGTTGCTCGGCAGTGGCGGGCTGGATGATGAACGTTTGGCCGGCCACTTTCAGGGTGATGTCCTTGTCCTGGCTCAGCTCCACATCGGGGCTCGACAACCACGCCAGGATCTCGTCGCATTCCCCGATGTTCTCATCGCCATCGTAGGCGGTGATCAGCCTGCGCTGGAGGGTTGCCAGTGGCGAGGTGTGCAGGTCGAACAGCTCGTAATCGTAATAGACCCGTGTGCTGTGCAGGCCGGCTTCGCTCACGATGTCGTGGGCAATGGCTTCATCCATTTCGCCGTGGGCCGCAACCCGGGTTTTGTCATTTGCATCCAGCAGGTGTGTGGTTGCTACAGGTGTCGTCATGTTCGGGGCCTCCAGAGAATGAGAGGCCAGACTAGGGTGAGCGCCGTAGCACGGTGCATTGCACATCTAGCACCGTGCAGGTAAGGGCTGTGCTAGCGCCAGGGCAGGGGCGAGCGTAGATGAAATCCTTTTAACTCACCGCCTGTTCCATTTTGCCCGGGCATGAGCGCTAATGGCTTGCCAGTAGCAAAAGGCAGGCTTTAGCATCGGCGCATGTCGTTTTCGCTTGCATGCCCCGAAAAACCGCCGAAAGCGCGGTTTGTATCGCATAAACACACTGCATCGAGACTACAGGACCGATATAATGCGGCCCTTTGCCGTCGTTTCGTCGACGCTTTGCCCAGACGGGCCGCCGTTTCCGTGGAAGAACCTATGAAAAGCGCAGAAATCCGTGAAGCCTTCCTTCGCTTCTTCGAAGAGCAGGGACATACCCGAGTCGCGTCCAGTTCGCTGATTCCGAACAACGACCCCACCCTGCTGTTCACCAATGCCGGCATGAACCAGTTCAAGGACTGCTTCCTCGGTGCGGAGAAGCGCGCCTACACCCGTGCTGTCAGCAGCCAGAAGTGCGTGCGCGCCGGTGGTAAGCACAACGACCTGGAAAACGTCGGCTACACCGCGCGCCACCACACCTTCTTCGAAATGCTGGGCAACTTCAGCTTTGGCGACTATTTCAAGCGTGACGCCATCACCTTTGCCTGGACCTTCCTGACCTCGGACAAGTGGCTGAACCTGCCCAAGGACAAGCTCTGGGTCACCGTCTACGCCACCGACGACGAAGCCTACGACATCTGGACCAAAGAAGTCGGCGTGCCTGCCGAGCGCATGGTACGCATCGGCGACAACAAGGGTGCACCCTACGCGTCGGACAACTTCTGGACCATGGGCGATACCGGCCCGTGCGGCCCGTGCACCGAGATCTTCTACGACCATGGCGCCGACATCTGGGGCGGCCCACCCGGCTCCCCCGAGGAAGACGGCGACCGCTACATCGAGATCTGGAACAACGTCTTCATGCAGTTCAACCGCACCGCGGACGGTGTGCTGCACCCGCTGCCGGCCCCTTCGGTAGACACCGGCATGGGCCTGGAACGCATCAGCGCCGTGCTGCAGCATGTGCACTCGAACTATGAGATCGACCTGTTCCAGAACCTGCTGGCGGCGGCTGCCAAGGCCATCGGTTGCAGCAATGAGGGCCAGGCTTCGCTGAAGGTGGTCGCCGACCATATTCGCTCCTGCGGTTTCCTGATCGCCGACGGTGTGCTGCCGTCCAACGAAGGCCGTGGCTACGTGCTGCGTCGCATCATCCGCCGCGCGTGCCGCCACGGCAACAAACTGGGTGCAAAGGGCAGCTTCTTCTACCAGATCGTCGGCGCACTGGCGGCCGAGATGGGTGAAGCCTTCCCTGAGCTGAAAAACCAGCAGGCGCACATCGAGCGTGTGCTCAAGGCTGAAGAAGAGCAGTTTGCCAAAACCCTCGAGCAGGGCCTGCGCATCCTCGAGCAGGACCTGGCCCAGCTTCAGGGCGACGTTGTACCAGGCGACGTGGTGTTCAAGCTGTACGACACCTACGGCTTCCCCATGGACCTGACCGCCGACATTGCCCGCGAACGCGAGCTGACCATCGACGAGGCTGGCTTCGAGCGTGAAATGGACGCGCAGCGTGAACGTGCGCGCTCCGCCAGCGCCTTCGGCATGGACTACAACAGCCTGGTCAAGGTCGACAGCGCCACCGAGTTCCTGGGTTACGACGCTACCGAAGGCGAGGGCAAGATCATCGCCCTGTACAAGGACGGCCAGGCGGTGGACCAGCTGGGCGAGGGCGAGCAGGGTGTGGTCGTGCTTGACCGCACACCGTTCTACGCCGAGTCCGGCGGCCAGGTGGGCGACTCCGGTTTCCTGCAGGCCGGTGCTGCGCGTTTCGATGTGCGCGACACCACCAAGACCGGCGGCGCGTTCCTGCATCATGGTGTGGTGGCCAGCGGTGCGCTGGTGATTGGTTCGCCGGTGCAGGCCAAGGTTGACGAGCAGGTGCAACACGCCACCTCGCTGAACCACTCTGCTACCCACTTGCTGCATGAGGCCCTGCGCCAGGTGCTGGGCGAGCACGTGCAGCAGAAAGGCTCGCTGGTCGACAGCCAGCGTCTGCGTTTCGACTTCAGCCACTTCGAGGCGGTTAAACCGGAGCAGATCAAGGCCCTGGAAGACATCGTCAACCGCGAAGTGCGCAGGAACACGCCGGTGCAAACCGAGCTGACCGACATCGAGACCGCCAAGGCCAAGGGTGCCATGGCGCTGTTCGGCGAGAAGTACGGTGATACCGTGCGCGTGCTGACCATGGGCGGTGATTTCTCGGTGGAGCTGTGCGGCGGCATCCATGCCAAGCGCACCGGCGACATCAGCGTGTTCAAGATCATCAGCGAAGGTGGCGTGGCTTCCGGCGTGCGCCGTCTTGAAGCCGTCACCGGCGCTGCTGCGCTGGCCTACCTGAACGCTGCCGAAGAGCAGGTGAAGGAAGCCGCGCAACTGGTGAAAGGTAACCGCGACAACCTGATCGACAAGCTGTCGGCTGTGCTCGAGCGCAACCGACAGTTGGAGAAGCAGCTGGAACAGCTGCAGGCCAAGGCCGCCAGCGCCGCAGGGGATGATCTCTCCAATGCGGCCGTGGAGGTCAAGGGCGCCAAGGTGCTAGCCGCCCGCCTGGATGGGCAGGATGGTAAAGCGCTGCTCGCCCTGGTCGATCAGCTGAAGAACAAGCTCGGCCATGCAGTGATCCTGCTGGGCAGCGAGCATGAGGGCAAGGTCGTGCTGGTGGCCGGCGTGACCAAAGACCTCTCCGGCCAACTCAAGGCTGGCGAACTGATGAAACAAGCCGCTGCGGCAGTGGGCGGCAAGGGCGGCGGGCGCCCGGACATGGCACAGGGCGGTGGCGTAGACGTCGCCGCGCTGGACCAGGCCCTGGCGCTGGCCGTGCCGTTCGCAGAGCAGGGACTTTGAGATGACGGGCAGGGCGGCCTGGGTGCCGCCTTGCCCTTCATGTTGGATTGTTTTTTGGGGCCCTTTGGGCTGAGGCACCATTGAAATGGCGTTGATCGTACAGAAATTTGGCGGCACCTCTGTCGGTTCCATCGAGCGGATCGAACAGGTAGCCGATAAGGTCAAGAAACACCGCGAAGCGGGCGACGACCTGGTGATCGTGCTGTCGGCCATGAGCGGTGAAACCAATCGCCTGATCGACCTGGCCAAGCAGATCAGCGAGCAACCGGTTCCGCGTGAGCTGGACGTGATCGTGTCCACCGGCGAGCAAGTGACCATTGCCCTGCTGGCCATGGCCCTGATCAAGCGTGGTGTGCCGGCGGTGTCCTATACCGGCAACCAGGTGCGCATCCTCACCGACAGTGCGCACAACAAGGCGCGTATCCTGCAAATCGATGACCAGAAGATTCGCGCCGACCTCAAGGCCGGGCGCGTGGTCGTGGTAGCGGGCTTCCAGGGTGTGGATGAGCATGGCAGCATCACCACCCTGGGGCGTGGCGGCTCCGACACCACTGGTGTGGCCCTGGCGGCTGCATTGAAGGCTGACGAGTGCCAGATCTACACCGATGTCGATGGCGTCTACACCACCGACCCACGGGTGGTGCCGCAGGCCCGTCGCCTGGAGAAGATCACCTTCGAAGAGATGCTGGAAATGGCCAGCCTCGGTTCCAAGGTGCTACAGATCCGTTCGGTGGAGTTCGCCGGCAAGTACAACGTTCCGCTGCGCGTGCTGCACAGCTTCAAGGAGGGTCCGGGTACCCTCATTACCATTGATGAAGAGGAATCCATGGAACAGCCGATCATTTCCGGTATCGCCTTCAACCGTGATGAAGCCAAGCTGACCATCCGCGGCGTGCCGGATACCCCTGGCGTGGCCTACAAGATCCTCGGCCCGATCAGCGCCTCGAACATCGAGGTCGACATGATCGTGCAGAACGTTGCCCACGATAACACCACCGACTTCACCTTCACCGTAAACCACAACGAGTACGAGAAGGCCCAGAGCGTGCTGGAAGCCACCGCTCGCGAGATGGGTGCCCGGGAAGTGATCGGCGATACCAAGATCGCCAAGGTGTCCATCGTCGGCGTTGGCATGCGTTCGCATGCCGGCGTTGCAAGCCGCATGTTCGAGGCCCTGGCCAAGGAAAGCATCAACATCCAGATGATTTCCACGTCCGAGATCAAGGTGTCCGTGGTGATCGAAGAGAAGTACCTGGAGCTGGCGGTACGTGCACTGCACACCGCGTTCGAGCTTGATGCGCCTGCCCGACAGAGCGAGTAACGCCTTGCCTGGAAGGGCGCGGCTTGCCGCGCCCTTCGCGTTTCTGCCCGTCGCGCAGGCCCTGTCCTGCCAGGCGCGATGGGCAACCGGCGCCCGTGCCGTGGTCCACGGTGCGGCGCCGAACCCCAAGACTGTAATCCCTGAATGTTTTGCGTAAGGAGAAAGCTATGTTGATTCTGACTCGTCGGTGCGCCGAGAGCCTGATCATTGGAGATGGCGAGATCACCGTGACGGTGCTCGGCGTCAAAGGCAACCAGGTACGCATCGGTGTGAGCGCCCCTAAAGAAGTGGCCGTGCACCGTGAAGAAATCTACCTGCGGATCAAGAACGAGAAGGACGAAGAGCCAAGCCTTTAATTCTTTTGAAGTTTTTTTCAAAAAAAGGGTTGCAAACGAGGAAGAGCCTGTTTAATATTCGCCTCGTGTTGCGGTGAGGTGGCCGAGTGGCCGAAGGCGCTCCCCTGCTAAGGGAGTATACCTCATAAGGGTATCGGGGGTTCGAATCCCCCCTTCACCGCCATTATTCGCTTAGGGCGCTGTAAACAGTAAGACGCTAAGTAGTTGTTTTTAAACGAAAAGTTCTTGCAAAAATGTTTTAGTGACCTATAATGCGCGGCAAGACACGGACTCATAGCTCAGCTGGATAGAGTACTCGGCTACGAACCGAGCGGTC
>NZ_JACVVH010000003.1:0-183410 GCF_016647865.1 Pseudomonas sp. S60
AGGAGCGAGCAAAGCTCGCGATGCGCCGCGCGGGCGGCGCTCGATCTGCGCACCACCGCAACAATCACGTCATGCCCTTGGTTGCCATCACGCGATCTGCCTCGGCCACCACGCCGACCGGTTTGCGGGTGGAGGGGTGGGGGGCTTACAGGTGCCCGGCTTGAGGTTTTTTCCGCCTGTGAGGCCGAGCGCCGCCCGCGCGGCGCATCGCGAGCTCTGCTCGCTCCTACGATTGTTTCGGGCCAGTTACGCCTGTGGCAGGCGCGCGTGACCGCCTGGTTAGGCGTCCCGACTGTAGCCCCTGGCAATAACGCAAGCCAGGCGCCTTCCACCCAACATGTAGGTAAACTGTCATCTCCCCGCAATGGACAGGAGATCCGGCGTGACCCCACCCCGCAGTTTCCCCAGTGACCTCTGCCTCGACAGCCCGCGGCTGCAACTGCGCCCCATGCGCCATGCCGACGCTGCGCAGTGGTTGAAGATCATGGCCGACCCCGAGGTCATGCGCTATTGGCATCATGCACCCTGGCACAACCTGGCTGAGGCAGAAAGTGCCCTGGCCGCCGACCGCGAAGCCTACACCCGTGGCGAGCAACTGAAGCTCGGCATGTACCGCCGCGACAATGGCGAGTTGATCGGCATGGTGCAGCTGTTCAACATCGACGATGTTTCCCGCCGTGGCGAGATCGGTTACTGCCTGGCCAGCGCCGTGCAGGGGCGCGGCTACATGGATGAGGCGTTGACCTGCTTCATCGACTATATCGCCAACACCCTGCACTTGCGCCGCCTGGAAGGGGAGATCGACCCACGCAACCAGGGCTCTGCGCGTACGTTGGAGCGCCAGGGCTTCGTGCTTGAAGGTACGTTGCGCGCCCGTTGGTGCGTAGCGGGTGAGTTGTCGGACTCCGGCATTTATGGCCTGCTGCTGGAGCCGCCAGTTGCCTGATGCCTTGTACCCGGTGTTTGGAGGGCGGGCCGGGCATGGGTTAAGGTCACCCCTTGTCCCGAACTCTCCAGGTGCCCCTTGCCCGCTTTCTACCTGAGCATCAGCCTGCTGCTGTACCTGGCCGCGCTGTTTTTTGACGGCGCGCTGATGGCAGGCGGTCGCCACATGCCGGCCTTGCAGATGCTGTTGTACGGGCCATGGGGCTTGCCGTTCGGTCTGCACCAGTGGTTCGCCAACCCACTGCTGGCCCTGGCCATTCTGGCCCACCGTCGCCTGCGCCGGTTTGCGTTGCTGGCAGGGCTGGGCGCCTTGTACCTGGCGGGTACCAGCTTCGGTATCGACCGCCTGCCCGACAACCAGAGCTATGAGTTCCACGACCTGGCCGGCTTTGCCGCTGGTTTTTACCTGTGGCTGGCGGCGATCGGCGTGTTCTGCCTGGGCCAGGCCTGGCACTGCATGAAAGCGCGCTGCGCCGCCGATATGCCAGGCTGGAACTGGGCGGATGTAGCCCTCATTGCGGCACTGGCGGTGACGTTGTATGCCGCCACCCAGATGCCGTCTTTGCGCTTCGAACCCGGCAAGGTGCTGATGCCGCCGGAGCAGCCTCAGACTCTGTAAAGACCACAAGGAGCGTTTGCATGATCAAGCATTATCTGGCGGGCATCGCCTTGGCCTGTACCCTGCCGCTGGCCATGGCCGACGACCATTCGCCGGCCTATGGGCAGTGCATGGACAAAGCCTCCAGCACCGTCGCCATGGGCGAATGCCTGAAGGCTGAAACCCAGGTGCAGGACCAGCGCCTGAACGCGGTGTACAAACGCCTGATGGGCAAGCTGGCCGCCGATCAGCAGAAAAGCCTGCGCGATGTACAACGCAAGTGGCTGGCCTACCGCGATGGCAACTGCCAGTTCCACCGGCAGGCCAGTGGCGGCACCATGGCCCAGCTGGAAGGCGGCACCTGCCTGATGGACATGACCCGCGACCGTGCAGCGGAGCTGGAGCGCGTACTCAGCCCCGGGCAATGACGGCTTGGGTTACAGGCGCGGCGCCTGATGCCGCTGCGCCCGTGCCTTGAGGTACTCGCGCACTTCCAGGGCGTTGCCGGCAAACTCGATACGCTCGGCTTTGGCGTCCCGCTGGTAGGCGTACATCGGGTCGTAGTACTCGCTGAGCAACCCCTCGATCCAGCCCCGGTGCAGATCCACCGCGCCGCTGCGCTGCTGCTCATCCAGTGCCTGGGCGAGCAGCGCCGCAAGCCGTTGATGGCGCTCGCCGCCCAGGCGCTTGTGGATATTGGCCATGCTCTGCAGCATCCGCTGTGCAAACAGCTGTAACCCCGCCTCGTGGCCATGAAGTGCCACGAACTCGGCGCTCAGGTCGATCACGTAGTCACGCAGTATCCGCTCCACCCGGCCGCCGAAGCTGTCTTCCAGCCACACCATCGGGTACTGCTGCATGCCCTGGTAGAGCTCCAGCGGGACCGTGCAGCTGCCCACGATACGGCCTTCGTCTTCCAGCACGAACTGGCTGACCCCACGGGCGCGTTTTTTCAGCACGTCGATGGCCAGTTGGTTTTCGAAGTCGATCTGCGCCGGTTGCGCGGTGGCGCGCTTGCCGAAGCTGGAGCCGCGGTGGTTGGCGTGGCCTTCCAGGTCCAGTACGTTGTCCAGTTGGTGCAGTACATCGGTTTTGCCGGTGCCGGTCAGGCCACCCAGCAGCACGAAGCCGCACTGGGCAACGGCTTGCTGGGTAGTCTCCAGCAGGTAGGTACGCATGGCCTTGTAGCCGCCGGTGATGCGAGGGTAGCGGATACCAGCCTCATCACGTAGCCAGCCCTGAACGATCTGCGAACGCAGGCCGCCCCTGAAACAGTACAGGTAGCCTTCAGGGTGAGCCTGGGTGAACGCCACCCAGGCGTCCATGCGCGCCTGCTTGGTGTCACCCCCCACCAGGCGGTGGCCCAGCTCGATGGCGGCGGCCTGGCCCTGCTGCTTGAAGCAGGTGCCGACCTTCTGCCGCTCCTGGTCGTTCATCAGCGGCAGGTTGACCACGCCGGGGAAGGCGCCTTTGATGAATTCGATGGGGGCGCGCATGTCCATCATCGGCACGTCGTTCAGGAAAAGCTGACGGAAGTCAGTGCAGTCGGGGCGCATCAAACGACCTCGACTGCGTGGCTCTGTCGCGCTACCAGGCTGCCGATGGGCGACAGCTGCAGGCCCAGCTCGGAGGCTACGGAGAGAAACGCTGCTTCACCTTCAGGGCTGACCGCCACCAGCAGGCCACCGCTGGTTTGCGGGTCGCACAGCAGCTGCTTCTGCTCGTCGCTGAGGGCGCCCAGCTTGTGCCCATAGCTTTCGAAATTGCGCAGGGTGCCGCCTGGGATGCAGCCTTCGGCCAGGTAGTGCTCGACGCCAGGCAGGCGTGGAACAGCGGCGTAGTCCAGTTGCGCCGTCAGGCCGCTGCCTTCTGCCAGCTCCACCAGGTGACCAAGCAGGCCGAACCCGGTGACGTCGGTCATGGCCTTCACGCCGTCGAGCTTGCCGAAACGGCTGCCGGGGGTATTGAGGGTACACATCCAGTCACGGGCCAGGCCCCGGTCCTGATCGCGCAGCTTGGCTTTTTTCTCGGCGGTGGTGAGGATGCCGATGCCCAGCGGTTTGGTCAGGTACAGGCGGCAACCTGCCGTGGCGGTGTCGTTGCGCTTGAGGTGGCGCTTGCTGACCACGCCGGTGACGGCCAGGCCGAAAATGGGCTCGGGCGCGTCGATGGAGTGCCCGCCGGCCAAAGGAATGCCCGCTTCGGCACACACTGCACGGCCCCCGCGAATGACTTCGCGGGCGACTTCTGGCGGCAGCACGTTGACCGGCCAGCCAAGAATGGCGATGGCCATCAACGGGTCTCCGCCCATGGCGTAGATGTCGCTGATGGCGTTGGTGGCTGCAATGCGCCCGAAATCGTATGGGTCATCGACGATCGGCATGAAGAAGTCGGTGGTCGACACCACGCCACGCTCATCGTCCAGCGCGTACACCGCCGCATCGTCGCGCGAGGCATTGCCCACCCACAGCTTGGGGTCCAGCGCCTGGGCGCCGCTTTCGGCAAGGATCACGTCCAGCACCTTGGGAGAGATCTTGCAGCCACAGCCGGCGCCATGGCTGTACTGGGTCAGGCGAATCGGCTCGCTCATGTGCACCTCGGCAGCTCAATGTATGGCGCGATTGTAGCAAAGCTGGCCTTTGAGCCCGGGCCTCTTATAATCCGTTGGGCGGCCGCTCGCCCCTCAACTGGAGAATACCCATGCTCAAACGTCCCCTGGCGCTCGCCGCCGGCCTTGTGCTGTCCTGCTGCACTGTTGTCGCCCAGGCGGCGGAAACCCTGCGCGTCAGCGCCATCCCGGATGAAGCGCCAACCGAACTGCAGCGCAAGTTCAAGCCGTTGGGCGAGTACCTCAGCAAGCAGTTGGGCATGGACGTGAAGTTCGTCCCCGTGGCCGACTACCCGGCCGTTGTCGAGTCGCTGGCATCCGACCGGCTGGACCTCGCCTGGCTGGGCGGTTTCACCTTTGTCCAGGTACACCTCAAGGATCCGACCGCCACCCCGCTGGTGCAGCGTGAGCAGGATGCCCAGTTCACGTCCAAGTTCATCACTGCCAACCCTGACGTGAAGAGCCTGGCCGACCTCAAGGGCAAATCCTTTGCCTTCGGCTCCATTTCCTCCACCTCCGGCAGCCTGATGCCGCGCTACTTCATGCTCAAGCAGGACAACATCAAGCCCGAGGGCTACTTCAGCCGGGTGGCCTATTCCGGTGCCCACGACGCCACCGTGGCCTGGGTGCAGGCGGGCAAGGTGGACGGCGGCGTGCTGAACGCCAGCGTGTGGCAGAAGCTGGTGGATGCCGGCAAGGTGGATACCAGCAAGGTCCGTGTGTTCGCTACCACGCCGACCTACTTCGACTACAACTGGACGGCGCGCGGCAACATGGACCCTGCGCTCAAGCAGAAGATCAAGCAGGCCTTCCTCGACCTGGACCCGGCCAACCCCGAGCAGAAGGCCATTCTGGACCTGCAGGCCGCCAGCCGCTTCATCGAAACCAAACCTGAAAACTACCAGGGCACCGAACAGGCTGCCCGCGAGGCCGGCCTGCTCAAGTGACGGCGGCTGCGACTTCGGCGCTGGCAGTGCAACTGCACGGCGCCGGCTTGCGACATGCCGCAGTGCGGGCGCTGGACGGCGTGAGCCTGGCAATCCGGCAAGGTGAGCGGGTGGCCATCATCGGCCCCTCGGGTGCCGGCAAGTCCAGCTTGCTGCACCTGATGGCCTCAGCGGTGCCGCCCAGCAGCGGTAGCCTGCACGTGCTCGGCGAGCAGCCCTGGGCGCTGTCTGCCAGGGCGCGCCAACGCCTGCGCGCCCAGGTGGGGTTGGTGCACCAGGCGCCGCCGCTGCCACCTCGCCAGCGCGTGGTCACGGCCGTACTCGCCGGTCGCCTCGGCCAATGGGGCGTGCTGCGGGGTTTGTTCAACCTGCTGTACCCCAGCGATATCCCCGGTGCACGCCGGGTGCTGGCCGAACTGGGCCTGGCTGACAAACTGTTCGTGCAGTGCGGGCAACTGTCAGGCGGGCAGTTGCAGCGGGTAGGTATTGCCCGCGCCCTGTACCAGCAACCCCGGCTGTTGCTGGCCGATGAACCGGTGTCGGCGATGGACCCGGTGCTGGCCGACCACAGCCTGGCCTTGCTCAACCGCCATGCCCAGGCCGACGGCGTGACGCTGGTGGCGAGCCTGCATGCCGTGGAGCTTGCACTGGCGCACTTCCCTCGGGTGATTGGCATCCGCGATGGCCACGTGCTGTTCGACTGCCCGGCCGAGGCGGTCAGCGAACAACTGCTCAATGACTTGTACGCCAACGAGCACTTGGCGCCGGCGCCTGACCAGCCAGCACCCTTGTCTGTGCAGATGCCTCGATGTTGAAGGCTGATGCGCGCGACCCTGCATTGCTGCCGCGTTTGCTGCTTGGGCTGCTGGCAGTGATGGTGCTGTGGCCCGGCATCCAGCTGAGTGAACTCAACCCCAGCGTGCTGCTGCAGGCGGAGAACCGTCAGCAGATCGCCAGCTTCACGGCGGCGTTCTGGCCGCCGACCCATGATGCGCAGTTCGTGGCACTGCTGCTGGACGCCACCCTGCAGACCTTGGCTGTCGCCACTGCCGGTATGGCCCTGGCACTGTTGCTTGCAGCACCGGCAGCGTTACTGGCCAGCCGGGCACTGTCGTTGCGTGCCGCTTCCAGCAATGGGCGCGGGGCCGGGTGGTCGCGGTGGGTGCGCATGCCGGTGCGTGGGGTACTGATCTTTCTGCGCAGCGTGCCGGAAATTGTCTGGGCGCTGCTGTTCGTACGGGCAGTAGGGTTGGGGCCGACAGCGGGGGTACTGGCTATCGCCATTACCTACAGCGGCATGCTGGGCAAGGTCTATGCCGAGATTTTCGAATCGGTGGATCAGCGGCCGGCCCACGCGCTGCTGCATGCCGGTGCGGGCCGGCTGAGCGCGTTTTTCTACGGCATCCTGCCCAATGCGGCCGCCGAGGTGGTGTCGTATACCGTTTACCGTTGGGAATGCGCTATCCGCGCTTCAGTGGTGATGGGCTTTGTGGGGGCAGGGGGCCTGGGCCAGCAGATCGATTTGTCGATGCGGATGTTCGCTGGCGCCGAGGTGGCGAGCATGCTGCTGACATTCCTGGTACTGGTGATGTTGGCCGACGGTTTCAGCCGCCTGTTGCGCTGGAGGCTGACATGAACCGGCTGATCAACCTGGGGCTGGTAGCAGCGATTTTGGCGGCGGTGGTCGCGTCTTTCGCCTACCTCGGCTTGGATTTCCAGGCGCTGGTGGGTAACGGCGGCCTGGGGCAGATGGGCGAGTACGCCGGGCGTTTCCTGCACCCGGACCTGTCTGCCGGGCATGTGGGGGCGGTTGCCTACGGTGCGCTGGAAACCTTGGCCATGTCGGGCATGGGCACGTTGCTGGCGATGGTGCTTGGGCTTTTGCTGGCCCTCCCTGCAGCTGGCCGCTTCGGGTGGCCGTTGCAGGCGGTGGCGCGGCTGCTGCTCAACGCCCTGCGTGCCATCCCGGAACTGGTGTGGGCGGCGCTGACGGTGCTGGCTGCAGGGCTAGGCCCCAACGCCGGTACCCTGGCCCTGGCGCTGCATACGGCGGGGGTGTTGGGCCGGCTGTTTGCCGAGGCGCTGGAAAATGCCCCCCCGGAACCTGCGGCGGCTATCCGGCTGCAGGGGGGTAGCCAGGTGGCTGCGTTCTGCTTCGGCACCTTGCCCAACCTGTGGCCGCAGCTGCTGGCATACAGCCTGTACCGCTGGGAAAACAACATCCGCATGGCCAGCGTGCTGGGGTTCGTTGGGGCGGGCGGGTTGGGGCAGATGCTGTACACCACCCTCAGCCTGTTCCAGGAGGCGCAGGCCAGCACGGTGATCCTGGGCATGCTGGTGCTGGTGTTTCTGGTGGATGCCTTGAGTGACGTGTTGCGCCAGCGTTATGTGCGTGGCGGCAGGTGAGTGGGGGTTACCCTGCTCGCCCTGCGCCACCCCGGTTGCGCAAAAAGTATCAGGCAGTCACTGCCTCAGCGGACTGCGCGCCGCGCTGCATCGACTCCAGGTTCCGCTCGATGGTCTCGCAGATGGTGTCCATCTGGATCTGATGCTCGCTGAAGCGGAACGGGCTCTGCAGGTCGGTGCCGATGCGCTCGATGGCCAGCAGCATGAAGCCCACCACGGTAGACGCCAGCGGCGTGAACCATTCCAGCGACTCTACCAGCCCCACCGGCACAATCAGGCAGAACAGGGTAATGAACAGCCGTGGGAAGTACACGTAGGGGTAGGGCAGGGGTGTATTGGCGATACGTTCCATGCCGCCCTGGGCATTGGACAAGTCCACCAGTGTCGACTCCAGGCGCGCCAGGCGAATGCTATCCAGGCGCCCAGCCTGGTATTCACGTGCCAGCAGGGCAGCGGAGCCACTGACGATGTCGTTGGCGAAGTTGTTGGAGCGCGTGCGCCGCTCGAACTCCGCCTCGGGGATGAATGCGCCCAGTTCGTCCGCGCATTTTTCGCCCCTCAGCTGGGCCGCCAGGCAGTTCACATAGGCAATGTGCCGGCGCAGCAGGGTAGCCTTGACCGGGTTGAGGCCGTCTTCGGGGTCATCGATCAAGGTCAGCGTCTGCCGGGCGAAGCTACGCGAGCTGTTCACCAGCGCGCCCCACAGTGTCCGTGCTTCCCACCAGCGGTTGTAGGCGCTGCTGTTGCGAAAGCTCACCAGCACCACCAGGGCCGAGCCTAGCAGGGTCAGCGGGATCAGCGGCAAGGTGAACTTGCTGTTGAAGAACAGCATGAAATCAATGGTGACCAGCACGTCCCAGATCAGCAGCCAGAACAGTGACCAGCCGATGTAGCCAATGGTCTTCACTGCCAGGCGATACTTGCGAATGATGACGTCTTTCAAATGGCGCACCTCAAACGTTTCAGTGTGCTGGATGGGACGTCGGGCAGTGGCGAAGGTTCGCAGGCTGGGTGTTGCAAACCATGTTCGAGCCACACCCTCACACCTGCGTCGCATTTCGTCCAACAGGTTTGCCCGCATCGGCTCGATAGTGGCACAATGCCTTGTATCGAATGGCTGCCCATGCCCACGCTGCGTGGCCCGTCCGATGCATCTCCAGGGCAGCATTCCTTCGGTACCCCGCCATGAACCAGCGCACAGGCAAAGGCCTTTCTTTCGCCAGACGCATGTATGCCCCCCGCGCCATCGGTACCGGCCTCGGCTTTTTTTGTGTACTGATCGGCATCTTCCCCCTGCAGCCTGCCGGCTGGGTGTGGGCACTGCTGATTGCCCACGGCTTTGTCTGGCCGCACCTGGCCTATCAGCTTGCCCGCCGCTCCGGCAAACCGTTCCGCACCGAGCAACGCAACCTGGTCTTCGATGGCTTTGCCGGCGGCTGCTGGGCGGGCGTGATGGGGCTCAACCCACTGCCCAGCGTCATCATCCTATCGATGATCGCCATGGACAAGATCGCTGCAGGCGGCTGGCACATGCTGTTCAAAACCTTGGCAGCCCAGGCAGCCGGCATCGCGTTGGGGCTGTGGCTGTATGGGCCGCCACTGTTCCCAGCCACCACCCAGGCGCAGATGCTGGCGTGCCTGCCGATACTGTTGATCTACCCCATGGCCATTGGCCTGATCTGTTATCAGGTGACCGTTCAGCTTGGCAAGCACAAGCGCGCCCTGGCCCGCCTCAGCCAGACCGATGCGCTGACCGGCTTGAGCAACCACGGTGCGTGGAAGGGGTTGCTGCTGAGCGAATTCGAGCGTTGCCAAGCCGGGGGCGGTGGCAATTGTCTGGCGCTGATCGATGTCGACCATTTCAAGCAGGTCAATGACCGGTATGGCCACCTGGTTGGCGACAAGATCCTGCGGGTCATCAGTGCCACCTTGTCGCTGCACCTGCGCAAGCGCGACCCGGCAGCGCGCTATGGCGGTGACGAGTTCTGCGTGATGCTGCCCGAAACCACCCCCGCCCAGGCGCGTGAAGTGCTGGAGCGCCTGCGCCTGGCGGTGGAAGCCTTCCGCGACCCGGCGCTGCCAGAACTGGCGTTGAGCCTGAGCATTGGCGTGGCGCCGTATGAGCCGCATATGGACAATGCCGAAGCCTGGCTGCATGCGGCGGACATGGCCCTGTACGGCGCCAAGCATGCCGGGCGCAACTGCATCATGTTGGCGCCCGCCAATCCGCAGCCGGCCTGATCAGGACTTGGCCGCGACGGCCACGTAGCCTTTCACCGACCCCGGTGCCCCGGGCTTGGCCTTGTGTGCCAGCAGGTACTGGTAGCGGCGCCATTCCTTGTCGATTTCGCTGAACGACATGAACACGCTGACCCGGTCCTTGCCGGCCAGGTCCGGCCGCTTGGCCGCGTCGATCTCGCGGGTGGGGATGATCGCCACGTTTATGCCAACCACATTGCCGTCATCGGCGAACACTGGCCCGCCAGACATACCTTTGGTGATCGGGCCATCGTGCACCGAATAAAACACGCTGCCGGGCGTGCCATCCAGGCGCACCAGCGACGAAAGCGCATGGCCCTTGCCTTGCACCGGCATCATCAGGCTGTTGAAACCCACTGCCGTAACGGCTTCGCCTGGCACGTACTGGCGCCAATGCGGCACTGCGCTGGCCTTGTGCTTGAAGAACACCACATCCCCTAGGCCTTCGTGCACCACGTTGCGCAGGAAGGGGGTGTGCTTGGCAGTGACGGCGTAATCGTCGTTCCACTGTATGGCGCTGGCCATCAGCAGCATGGGCAGCGGCGCACCGGAGGTGACCACGAAGGCTTGGCTGTAGACAGGGTCTGAAACGTAGGTCGTTGGCATTCCATTGCACCCACTGAGCAGCATCATTGCCGCCATGCAGGGCGCGATTGTCTTCATGGTTCACACGGAAGTGAGAGGGAAGGGTGCCGCAATATGGCTAAATGCCATTACTGAAGCAATACATTCGGCATATATCCGACGAATGTAAGCTTATGGACTAGTGTGGCCACTGGCCAATAGGCTTCCTGCATGGTTGTGCGGGGGGAAAATCAATAGCCTGGCGCCAGAGGCCGCGCAGGGGGCTGGCTGTGGAGCGGGCAAAAAAAAACCGACCACTAGGTCGGTTTTTTCCGGATTTTGGTGCCCGAGGGAGACTCGAATCATGACTGTATCTATATGATTTTAATGTGATTTAAGTCGGTTTGGTTTTTGGCATACTCACAAATGTACTCACATTTGCCTTCGTGGCTTCTTACCCAGGCGGTTCATAGCCCTCCCGAGCAGCCTCGATGTGCCTAAGTTGTGAGCTGCTGCTCACAGCGGGACAGCTCTTTGCCATCGTCTGCGATCGAGTACCCGCACTCGTAATTATTGATCACGATGTCCGCCTCCTGTTCACCATCCCTACCTCCATAGATCGTTTGTACCTGGCGGCCGGCTAGTGGATCCCCACATTTCGGGCATACTAGGTCGCTTTCACGAATCAACTCGGAGAGAGAGCCCAGCTTGGCTTGGATTTCTGCAAGCTCGTTTTCCTTGGATTCGATCTGCTTCTCATGGGTAGCCCCATCACTTTTCAGGCGGGTGATCTCCTCCAGAGAGATCTTGATCCGATCCGAGAGCGCTGCTGCCAAGGTATCTGGGCTCTGATCCTTAAGCTTGGCCATGTGCTCGTCTTTCTCGGCAATCCGTTCCTTAAGCAGCTGAATCACAGCGTCCTTTTGTTGTACCAGCACTCTGTACAGGACAAAGAGCGCGGTGATGAAGCCGATGATCGAAGCGACTTGTAGTGGTCTAATGAAACCGGACACCCATTTAGGCGAGAATGCTCGCCACAGAGAGGTGTCTGATGACCAACCAACGTCGTACCTTTACCCCCGAATTCAAGCGTGAAGCTGCCTGCCTGGTGCTCGACCAAGGCTGCAGTCATGGCGAAGCAGCCCGCTCGCTCGGCTTGGTCGAGTCGGCCCTGCGCCGATGGGTTAATCAGCTTCAGCAGGAACGCGGCGGCATCACGCCCGCCAGCAAGGCGTTGACGTCAGAGCAGCAAAAAATCCAAGAGCTCGAAGCCCGAATCACGCGCCTTGAACGCGAGAAATCAATACTAAAAAAGGCTACCGCGCTCCTGATGTCGGAAGACCTCGAGCGTACTCGCTGATCCGCCAGTTCAGCGCCCATGAGCCCATTGATTGGTTGTGCGAGGTGTTCGAAATCACTCGCTCAAGTTACTACGCACATCGTCATAGAAGACGAACTCCGGACGTTGAGCGACTGCGATTGCGCAGTCGAGTGAATGAGCTGTTCACGCGAGGACGAAGTGCGCCCGGCAGCCGTAGGATCAAGGCAATGATGCAAGAAGAACGTGAGCAAATCGGGCGATTCAAGGTGCGCAGCCTGATGCGTGAACTGGCGCTGGTCAGCAAGCAGCCGGGATCACACGCCTACAAAAAGGCTACGGTAGAGCGGCCAGATATTCCGAATATTTTGACCGTGCGTTTGATGTCGAAGCGCCAAATCAGGTCTGGTGTGGCGACATCAATTACGTTTGGGCGCAGGGCAAATGGCACTATCTGGCAGTTGTTTTGGATCTCTACGCACGCCGAATAGTGGGTTGGGCCCTATCAGACAAGCCGGACGCAGACCTCGTGGTCAAAGCGCTGGATGTGGCTTACGAACAGCGCGGCAAACCTCAAGGGCTGCTGTTCCACTCCGACCAGGGGTCGCAATATGGCAGCCGTCAGTTCCGCCAGAGACTGTGGCGCTACCGCATGCGCCAGAGCATGAGCCGCCGAGGCAACTGCTGGGATAACGCGCCGATGGAGCGAGTATTTCGTAGCTTGAAATCAGAGTGGATACCGAACACGGGGTACCTGACTGGGCAGCAAGCTCAACGAGACATCAGCCAGTACCTGATGAGCCATTACAACTGGATACGGCCCCACCAGTTCAACGATGGGCTGGCTCCGGCAAAAGCGGAAGAAAAACTCAAAGCTGTGTCCGGGATCAGTGAACGAGCCCCTTGAAAGACAGGACACCGTTTCCCCCTTAGGATAAGGGGTAGGCAAACGGGTATGTTTATGACTAACAGTAACAACAAGGGTGGCGTAGAACTGCTTGGCCAAGAGCGCCGGCGGCGCTGGAGCCCCGAGCAGAAGCTGGCCATGGTGCGCGAAAGCCTTGAGGCCGGGCAGAGCGTCTCGGTGGTCGCAAGACGCAACGGTATAAATGCCAACCAGCTTTTTCTGTGGCGCAAGCTTTACCAAGAAGGCAGCTTGTCGGCGGTCAGTGCCGGCGAAGCCGTTGTTCCGGCTTCTGAGCTGAACGATGCATTGAAGCAAATCCGCGAACTTCAGCGAATGCTTGGCAAAAAGACTATGGAAGCTGAAGTACTCAAAGAGGCCGTGGAGATCGCTCGTTCGCGAAAATGGATTGCGCACTCACCCTTGTTGCCGGGGGACGACCAGTGAAGCTGGTCAGCGAAAGTCTCGGTGTGTCGCGCTCCCAGTTAACGGTTCGGCTCAAACAAGGCGCGCAGCCAAAGGCCCGGCTTGCTCGGCATTCGGACGACACGGCTGTAGTTGCCGAAATTCGGGAGCATCTCGGTGATCTTCCCACGTATGGTTATCGCCGAATGTGGGGCCTACTGCGCCGTTCCCGCGAACAGTTGGCACTGCCTGCAATCAATGTGAAGCGGGTCTACCGTGTGATGCGTGATCATCAGCTTCTGCTGGCGCGCCGCGTAAAACAGCCTGGTATTGCTCGCAAGCATGAAGGTCGCGTCGCTGTTGCTACCAGCAACACCCGATGGTGTTCAGACGGGTTTGAATTTCGCTGCGACGACGGCGCCAAGTTGAGTGTTAGTTTTGCCTTGGACTGCTGCGACCGAGAGGCGATTGGCTGGGTAGCCAGCCCGACCGGCTACAGTGGCGACGATATTCGCGACCTGATGCTGGAAAGCGTAGAGAAGCGGTTTGGCGATCAACTGCCCAGCACGCCTGTGCAGTGGTTGAGTGATAATGGCTCGGCCTATATCGCAGAGCAGACTCGGTTCTTTGCACAACAAATCGGCTTGCAGCCGGTTACGACGCCGGTTCGCAGCCCGCAGAGTAATGGCATGGCCGAGAGTTTCGTGAAGACCATCAAGCGCGACTACGTGGCCCACATGCCTCGTCCGAACCGCGAAACGGCGCTACATAACCTGGCAGTCGCTTTCGAACATTACAACGAGCAGCATCCACACAGCGCGCTGAAATACCGCTCTCCCAGAGAGTTCAGGCGCATGAAAACGGCATCAAGTTAACGGGGTGGCGGTGTCCGGTTTTGTAGGGGCCAGTCCAATCAGTTGACCACTACAACTTGCGTGTAGAAGATGATTTCAGTTGGCATAAGCTGGCTCTTTGGCAGTACCTGGGTGAAGCGTACATCCGGCCATTCCAACGGGCTAGCAATGATTCAGGTCACTTGGAGTGATAGGCCCACCAGTCATCAATGGTCACAGTTGGCACCCGTGTTCGCTCCAGACCGGTTGCATGGCTCCACAGAGTCAACAGGCGATCGCCACCCGAATGGGGCGGGTCTGCACCTTGGCGCCAACCGATGAGGGTGGTGCGCGGCACCATCAGCTCATCTGCCAGCGCTTGCATGGAGTAGCCCTTGCGGGATAGCGCAGTGATTACCTGGAACCAATCGATGTGCTTCGCTGGAGCCTTCCGCCGAGTCATAATGCCACCCCTTAAACGCGCGCGCGCGCGGGGGAAGCCTCACCAGTCTCATCACCAGCGGCATGATCCTTATCCTTCCTCGTGGGATCATTCTTTCGGATCGGGCTTGGCCTGGCCGTCCGGTATTGCTTGTTTTTGCACATCAAACGATGTAAAAAAACGAGTAATCCATTAGGAGCATTCCAAATGCTAGAAAACGCTGACTTACGGTCACTCTCGGTCGAAGACGTCCTGTTGTCGCTTGGGCTTCCTGCTCACATTTTGCCTACTGTGGTTGAGCAGCTTTTGCGTGACTTCAGGGCTACCGGCCCTAACAAGCCAAAGAGCGCGCCAGGTACGAATGCTTGGCAGCGCGGTATCGAGGTTCTCCGTGAAGAGACCATCCTGTTGGGATGGACGCCCGATGAGCCCAACAACCAACCCCGCACTGTTTCGCCCGATGGGACAATCGCTATTACGGTAAGCAGTGGTGACACGAACACCGGTAACCCAAACAAAGAACCCCAGACCAGAAATGACAAGGGGTCACAGACCTCGCGGTGCGCTCATTATAACTCTCAACAAGGAGAGCTATTCCCATCGCAGCACAACGTTGTCAGCTTGAATAAGAGTGTGACAGAGGAGCAGGGGCCAGAGCTCTGGATCCTCCTTTTCTTCATTGACTTGGATAAGCAGGAAGTCCGTTACGAGTTGTCGCGTCCTACATCCATGAGTGAAAAATCCAAGGTCAATGGATGGTCGCATCGTTTAATTATGTCTCCAGTTGCGTTTGATGACTCTAGCGCACGACAGTCTCCAGATAGCCCAGCAGAAGTTGACGTACCAGTAACGCCGAAATCATGAGCCACGAAACATTGTTTAACTTAAATCGCTTGATCTTGGCCCGGCGCCGTAGAGGCCTGACCAAAAAAGGTTTATCTGAGCTGTCTGGTATTAGTTTGTCTAGCATCAGTAAGGTGGAGAACGGTGGGCATTCTCCATCAGCTGAAATGATCACGTCATTTTCACAAGCCCTAAACTTCCCGGAAGCGTTCTTTTACGGAGCGGACATTGATACTCCAAGCGAAGTAAACGCGAGCTTTAGGTCATTTTCTAGAATGACGTCAGGCCAGCGTGATGCGGCGTTAGCAGCAGGTGGGATCGCGTATTTTTTCAGTGACTGGGTGGCGTCTCGCTTCAACCTCCCTGAGATTGCCGTGCCTGACTGTTCCGGGATGGAGCCAGAGGTTGCTGCTGACACGGTGAGAGCGTTGTGGGGACTGGGTTTCGGCCCGATCAAGAACATGATTCATCTTCTTGAGTCGAAGGGAGTCAGAGTCTTCAGCTTGGCGGAGGAAACCAGTCAAGTGAACGCGTTCTCGTGCTGGAGAGGGGGAGTGTCTCCATACGTGTTCCTCAACACCATGAAGTCCAGTGAGTCCAGTCGTTTCGACGCGGCCCATGAGTTAGGACATTTGGTGTTACACCGACATGGGGAGAATAAAGGTAAGCCCGTGGAGAATGAGGCCAACGCTTTTGCTTCGGCATTTCTGATGCCCAGGAAGGGGATGCTTGGTACCGCATACGGTTGTAGAACGATATCCGATGTAATAGTGCGTAAAAAAGACTGGACGGTGTCTGCAATGGCATTCACATACAGGCTTCATCAGATTGGATTGATCTCAGAGCATACCTATAAGGGGCTTTGCATCGAGTTGAGCGTTATGGGGGGCCGGAAGAGTGAGCCAGACTCGGCTCCCAAAGAGACTTCTTTGATTCTTCAAAAGGTTCTTGGCTTTCTTCGTGAAAAAGGTGTGGGGGTTAACTCTATAGCTGCTGAGATCGCCGTGGAGGCCAATGACTTGAACCAGATTTTGTTCGGTCTTGCCCCTGTAATGGTCACTACTTCCGCAGGTGTTCTCAAGACTCCTTCTCGAGCGAACCTTCGTCTCGTCAACTGATGGCGATTGGTCATTTAAATTGATGGTGAAGCCCCTGTGAGTTCCGGGGCTTTGCCAGAGTCGCACTCTAGACGCTGCATTATTTCAAATTGGATCGATAAGAGATTCGCGCGCTTCTTCTCCATCTCTGCATTACGCAAAGCCGAGGAAAGCGCGGCATCGATATTCCCCAACCGATCCAGACGTTGTTCCACCTCAAGCTCCCGATTTTCCAACGCTATCCGCCAGCGTTCTAGGGCCAAGGCTTTTTGGTTCAACGTGGCTTGCCTCGCCTTCAGCGCCTTTTGTGCAGCCGCCTCTAATTCGTATCGGATGGCTGAAGCTCTGTAAGCGATCCATGAACCCCACCCGTTACATGAAGGACTGGAAAATCAGGTATTTGAGTCGGGCGCCTGCCCCGCTTGAGCCCTTAACCCAAACAACTGGTCAGCTAGCTGTCGGCCTTGCTCCAGTCCCTCCGCCGTCAACCAGATGGATTTGTTTCTGTTAACTGGATCACTGATCAAACCCCGCTCGTGCAGTCGATTCATGATCTCGAAGTCGAATCCTTTCCATGCGTTACCTTTGTCGGAGCTATAGGCTGCCAACAGGGCAAGCACTGCGTCTTCAATCAGTCTATCGTCGTATTCCATGGTCGTTACTCCGCTCTTGTTCTTCAAGGCTGACCCACAATGGGCAGAGCACTCAACGAGGTATTTTAGGCTTGCAATTCCACGGCAGCAGCGCTTCGTAGTTTTCCACTGAGCACGCCTGCGGCAGGCGTTCCAGTGCGTGGCGCAGCCACGCGTAAGGCTCTTTGTCGTTGGCTTTGGCCGTCTCGACCAGGCTGTAAAGTTGTGCGCTGGCAGTGGCACCTTTGGGCGTGTCACTGAACAACCAGTTCTTTCTCCCGATGACAAACGGGCGGATCGCACGCTCGGCCGCGTTGTTGTCCATCGGCAAGTAGCCGTGCTCGACGTAGCGTTCCAAATTGCTCCAGTTGCTGGCCAAGTAGCCGATGGCCTTGCCCAAGGCATTCTGCGTCGTGACTTGAGGTTGCGTTTTTTCTACCTAGCTTTTCAGCTGATCCAGCAATGGCAGGCTGCGCTCCATGCGGGCAGCCTTACGATCTTCATCGCTGCCGTCCTTAAGGTCGCGCTCGATGCCATACAGCTTGTTGATCAAATTCAGTGCGATGTCTGCCCGCCCAGTTTTACCCTTGGGCTGCACTTTCTGCGCTTCGACGAACTTACGACGTGCGTGCGCCCAGCAGCCCAACCGCTCCACGCCGTCCTGTGCAGCCAGCGCGTTGTAACCGGCGTAGTGGTCGGTCATGACATAACCACGAGAGCCATCCAGCAGGCGCGTCGGCACTTCCTGCGCTCGGCTGGTGGCGTAGTCGAAAAGGATCACTGGCCGATCAGGTGGGCCGCCGGTTTGTACCCACATCCAGGATTGGCTACTGGGCTCACGCCCAGGCTCTTTCAACACCTGCACACGTGTTTCATCACAGTGGATGATCCGACTGCTCAACAGGCTTTCGCGCACCAGATTCAGCAGCGGTTGGAAGTGCTCGCTGCATTGAATCACCCAGCGTGCCAGGGTTTGGCGCGGGATATCGATACCGTGGCGCCCCAGCACTTTTTCGAAGCGGTGAAGCGGCAAGCCGTCAACGTACTTGGTGGTCAGTAGCATGGCCAGCACACTCGGGCTGGCCATGCTTTTCTCAATCACCTGGGCGGGCTTGTCCGCCGTTACGGGTGCTGACTCGCAGTCGCGGCAGCCATACACCTTGCGAACATGTTTGATGACGCGAATCTGCATCGGGACGATTTCAAGCTGTTCGCTGACTTCTTCACCAATGGCATGCTTGCGGCAGCCACAAGCGCACGTCAGCTCATGCTCGGGCAGTTCGTGGACAACTTCGATACGCGGCAAATCAGCCGGCAGTGGCTTACGTTTGCCACGGCGCTTGGTGGGTGCAACGACTTCTTCATCGCCGGCCTCATCCAAGGGCTCAGCCAGGCTTTCCGCTTCGTCGAAGAGCGGCAACTGTGGCGTCGCCGCATCGCTTGTCTGCTCGCTCTTGCGCCCGAACAGGCGCTGGCGCAACAGTGCAACTTCCTCTTCGAGATGAACGATCTTACCCTTGTTGGACGCGCGCTCGTTGATCATCTGTTCAAGCAGTTGCTTGAGCAGAATAGGATCGTCAGGAAGGTCTTCGGGCATGGAAATCATGCCGCGGATTATACCGAATCAGACGACGTATCGAGGCGTCAAAACCTGATGCGGACGGTTACGCCAGAGGTCGAAGCCGTCGAGCAGCCAGTTCAGCCCCTGGACGGTCAGGATAATGACTTCGTCAGTGACATCGGGCGAGGTTTTGAAACGTTCGGACTCCAAGCGTTTGAGCCAGAGGCAGAAGCCGTTGCGTTCCCAGTACAAGATCTTCACGCGGTTGCGCGGCTTGTTGAGGAAGACGAAAAGCACCGGGTCGAACACCGCCACGTTGATATCGAGCTCGACCAGCGCGGCTAGGCCATCGATGGACTTTCGGAAGTCGACGGGCTTGGGATAGAGGTAAACTTTTTCGACTTTGGCGTCGGGTCGCATCATGGGTACGCGATCCATAAACCCCACCTGCCCAACAGTGGGGTAACGGTTTACCGTGGCATCTCTGGCGAGCAGTTCCACGGTAGCAGCGCTTCGTAGTCTGCTACCGACGAGGCGTGCGGTAGCCTCTCAAGTACGTGGCGCAGCCACGTATAAGGCTCTTGGCCGTTGACCTTGGCGGTCTCGATCAGGCTGTAGATCTTCGCGCTGGCACTGGCGCCGTTGACGGTGTCGCTGAACAGCCAGGCCTTGCGCCCTATGACAAACGGCTTGATCGCTCTTTCGGCCGTATTGTTATCGATGGGCAAGTAACCCGCTTCGACATAGCGCTCCAGTCGACTCCAGTTGTTCGCCAGGTAATGCACTGCCTTGCCCAACGCACTTTGTGCGGTCACCTGCGACTGGGTTTTATCCAGCCAGCTTTTCAGTTGTGTCAGGATCGGCAGGCTTTTCTCCTGTCGACCAGCAAACCGCTGTTCATCACTGACGTCCTTGAGCTCGCGCTCGATGCCGTACAGCTTGTTGATCATCGCCAGCGCGATATCAGCCCGTCCGGTTTTACCTTTGGGCTGCACTTTTTGCGCGTCCACGAACTTGCGTCGCGCATGGGCCATGCACGCCAGTCGCTCCACGCCCGGCTGCAACGCCAACGCGTTATAGCCGGCGTAATCATCAGTCATGACATAGCCACGGTAACTTTCCAGCAAGCGCAACGGCACCTCCTGCGCACGGCTGGACGTGTAATCAAACAGCACAACTTTTCGATCCGGTGGGCCACTGGCTTGCACCCACATCCAGGATTGACTGGTCGGATCTCGATCCGGTTCTTTCAACACCTGGGCACGGGTTTCATCGCAGTGAATCACTGGGCTTTCCAGCAACCGATCACGCATCAAATTAAGCAGTGGCTGGAAATGCTCGCTGCACTGGATCACCCAGCGTGCCAGCGTTTGCCGAGGGATATCGATACCGTGCCGGCTGAGTACCGTTTCAAACCGATGCAACGGTAAACCGTCGACATACTTGGTGGTCAGTAGCATGGCCAGCACGCTGGGGCTGGCCATGCTTTTCTCGATCAACTGGGCGGGCTTGTCGGCGGTGACCGGTGTGGCTTCACAGCCACGGCAAGCGTAGATCTTGCGGATATGTGTGATGACCCGGATCTGCATCGGCACGATATCCAGTTGCTCACTGGTTTCTTCCCCGATGGCATGTTTGCGGCAACCGCAAGCACAGGTCAGTTCGTGTTCGGGCAGTTCGTGGATGACTTCGATACGCGGCAGATTGGCTGACAACGGCTTGCGTTTGCCACCACGCACTGTGGGTGCAACGACTTCCTCATCGGCGTCGCCAACCAACGGCATTGGCTCGCTTTCAGGCTCATTGAACAAGGCCAACTGTGGCGTGTTGGGTTCTACGGATTGCTCGGACTTGCGTCCAAACAGACGGTCACGCAACAGCTTGATCTGTTCTTTCAGGTCGACGATGTGAGTCTGATAAGCCTGAGCGGTTTCCTCCTGACGATTGAGGGCCTCAAGCAACAGTTGCTTGAGCAAAACAGGATCAGCAGGAAGGTCATCGGGCAGAGAAATCATGGCCCGGATTATACCGGGTCATGCCACGTAGCGCGGCGTCAAAACCTGATGAGGACGATTACGCCAGAGGTCAAAACCGTCGAGCAGCCAGTTGAGTTCCTGGACGGTCAGAATGATCGCCTCGTCGGTGGCGTCTGGCGATGTTTTGAAACGCTCGGATTCGAGGCGCTTGAGCCAAAGGCAGAAGCCGTTTCGTTCCCAGTAGAGGATCTTCACGCGGTTGCGCGGCTTGTTGAGAAACACGAAAAGCACCGGGTCAAACACCGCCACTTTGATATCCAGTTCGACCAGAGCGGCCAGGCCGTCAATCGACTTTCGGAAGTCGACGGGCTTGGGGTAGAGATAGACTTTTTCGACTTTGGCGTCGGGGCGCATCATGACGGGTCTGGCTCCAGAAAGAGATCGGGAGCACAGCATTGAGGATCAGCTTCGCGCTTTGAATGTGGGGTTCATGGAGCAGTTACCATCATGGTGAGCGAGCTCCAGAAAGAAATCGGGAGCACAGCATCGGGGATCAGGTAAGCGCTTTGAATGTGGGGTTCATGGAGCGCTTAGTGCGCCAGTTAAAGCTGGTGGAGGATAGTCGATGAAAGTTCGATACTGGTAAGAAATGGCGAATCAACCAGACCCCGAGTCATGCATGTTGCACCGTGAGGTGCAGGGTGAAGCGTTGACAGGGGAAACCGATGGGCCAGCCATTGAGCCGCGAAATCACAAGTCCGGGATGCCGATGCTGTTAAGCGAAGCAGAAGGCAACACGGAGCATGGCGTTATACGCCAGTCATGCTCTGATCCCGCGTGGTCGGAGACCCTGTGCACGTCGGGAAGTCCTTCACACAGAAACTGGGAGATCTCAGCGATGCCCGGTGCGCAAGCACCGGGCGGAGTAGGAAAGGCCAAAAGCCGTAACCCTGCTGTCTACGTCGCTGAGAAGTCGGATACGTCCGTAGTACCTGAGAAGCCGTCGAACAAAGGGCCGAGCCCTGCGGAGATGGTGGAGGAAAGGGACGTAGCCAAGGGAAACACCGACACGTCCCCCGCGCGCCGGACACAGAGCCGGATCAGTTGCGCGTCGATGGGAATTGAAGGTGTACGTGAGGCAGCCCGAAGGGAAAAGGACATGCAGTTCACGGCATTGCTGCACCACATCACACCGCAGTTATTGGCGCAAAGCTTCTATGCCTTGCGCCGCGATGCAGCGGTAGGGGTGGACGGCATGTCGTGGCGAGAATATGAGGAAGGTCTTCTCCAGCGGGTAACCGATTTGCACTCCAGGCTCCACAGTGGAGCCTATCGGGCAACGCCATCGCGGCGGGTGTACATTCCCAAAGCCGATGGCAGGCAGCGCCCGTTGGGTATTGCCTCTTTGGAAGACAAGGTCGTACAGCAGGCGGTTGTTACCGTTCTGAATGCGATCTATGAAGAGGACTTTCTAGGATTTTCGTATGGGTTTCGGCCGGGGCGCAGTCAGCACTATGCGCTGGATGCGTTGACGGTCGCGCTGAAAGGCCAGAAGGTGAACTGGATACTGGATGCGGATATCACGTCGTTCTTTGATGAGATCGACCATGAATGGATGCTGATGTTTCTGGCACACCGGATTGCAGACCGACGCTTGCTCGGGCTTATATGCAAATGGCTTCAAGCGGGTGTTATGGACGATGGCCGTAGGTTGGCTGCGACCAAGGGGACGCCTCAAGGCGCAGTGATATCGCCGCTGCTGGCGAATATCTATCTTCACTACGTGCTGGATCTGTGGGCAAGGCAGTGGCGCGAGCGCCACGCCCGTGGCGAGTGATCGTTGTGCGCTACGCGGACGACAGCGTGGTGGGTTTCAGGACGCAATGGCAGGCTCATCAGTTTTTGGTGCAGTTGAAGGAACGCTTGGCCCGGTTCGGTTTATCTCTCAATGCCTCGAAGACACGACTGATTGAGTTTGGTCGTTTTGCTGAGAGAAATCGAAGAAAGAGAGGGTTAGGTAAACCGGAGACCTTTGACTTCCTGGGCTTCACGCACTGTTGTAGTACCAACAGGAGCGGTGGGTTTCAAATACTGCGACTGACGGTCAAGAAGCGAATGCGTGCGACGCTACTGGCAATTCGGGATGAGTTGAAACGCCGACGCCACGAATCTGTTCAAGTCGTGGGTCAGTGGCTTACCCGGGTGGTCAGGGGCTACTTCAATTACCACGCGGTGCCGGGAAACCTGATACGTCTTGGCGGTTTTCGTTCGGCGGTTTGCCGTCTATGGCGGCAAGCCCTCAAACGTCGCAGCCAGCGTCATCGGCTTCAATGGTCACGCTATGGACGACTTGCCGACCTCTACATACCCAGACCCAGAAATGCACATCCTTATCCTGAGGATCGCTTCGCGTCACGTACCCAAGGCAGGAGCCGTATGCGGTAGTCCCGCACGTACGGATCTGGGCGGGGGGCGGCAGGCAACTGCCGTCCCTACCGCAACCCCTATGACAAGGTCGGCTGGTATGACCCCAACGCCAACGCCAACGCCAACGCCAACGCCAACGCCTATGGTGAAGGTGCAAACTTGGGAATGGGGAGCGCTTCCAAGTTCGCAGGTGCCGTGCAAGCGGTCACAGGGGAGATCGTGTTCGCGCCGTACGGTAACGAGAACACCGGGCAGTTCAAGCCCGTCACAGAAGGAGCGCTGCCGGCAGTGGCCATGCAGAGCGTGCAGTGGAATAAGAGCTGAAAGCCAGCATAAAATCACAAGACCAAAATATCAGCCCGCATTATGCGGGCTTATTTATTCATCATTTTTCAAGTATTTAAACTGCTCACAGTAATTAAGCGGGTCGCTAAGAGTCTTTAGCTTCTCCAGCGAATCCTGGCTATATTTCATATTGAGGTTCGTACGGACGAACATGCCTACAATGAATAGGAACGAGACTGTGAGCAGTGTTAACAGAGCTCCTTTGATCGAGAGGAAGGACGCCGCCAACGCAGACCAACTCAGCGCATGAGTGGGTGGGTTGTCACTTGGCATGAAAGTAAGCGGGTAAATCACGCCTGCTAAGAAAATGAGGGCCACGAATAGTAGGGAGAGTGTTATCTGAGGGGGCGACTCAGGATTGCCCTGGGCTGAAAGCAGAAATTCATTCACAAGTCTTGCATGGTGCTTTGCTTCTAAATGGCATTCAGTCACCAGTTCCCTTTCTTTGGTCAAAGCATCCCATGGAGGGGTGTATAGGAAATTCGAAAACTCAAGCAGGGAGGCACGATGCTCCATGTCAGGGACCCCAGTTACCATTAACGCAGCTAATCTCTCGACGCCCTGAAGCTCTCCTCTTTCCAGCTTCTCCTTCGTCTCTCGCCTGTGTTCGCGCTTTACTTGCTGCTCCCTCAAGAACTCACAGTGAGAAATTATTTCCTCCCTAAGTTTTGCTTTGATTTCCTCTTTGTCGGAGAAAAGAGAAAACCTTGAATCTCCGTAAATAGCATCTACGCCTTCACCTATATAAGGTTCAATATCTTCATTTTCTATTTTGGCAATGCTATTCGCTGCTGATCGGTATGCGACATCATTGATCTGCTCGTTATACCAATCAAAGTCAATGGTGGAGGCTTTGTCAATTATTCTCTTTGATTCAATTTCTAGGCTTTTTATTTTGTTAGATTTTTCTAAAAAGTTTGTCTGATTGGAGAATATTTTCGCAATGATAAATGCCCCAAAAATACCAACGATGGCCGCTGTTGACTGAGATAGCGTACTGAAAAACCAATTCCAATCCAAAGTCATCCCTAACCCCCACTAGCAATGTGTATTGCCCAACGAGACGCGATCGTCACACGGCACGAAGGCCCCGGCAGGCGGTCTGCCAGATTTTCAAAATTGAGGTCGATCCCAGCTCAGTTTATATGTGTAACCAGGCTCCGGCTCTGTCACGTTGCAATAATAAGACTTTGTAGTTGCGTCGAAACTGTATTGTCCCAAAATTTCATCCGTTGCTCTATGCCCTTTCTCAGTTTCTCTGCGGGACAAGGTAGCCTTGTTGCCAAAATATTTGGTATCAGCGTACAGAAGGTCGACTCTAAAACTAATCACGCTCACTGGTGAAAGTACGCTCTGTTGCAAAAATGGCTCAGATTTTTTATCAGAATCATCCATTGCCATTTTCAGGTGGATCACCTCCACATCATTATAAATCTTTGCTCGCTTGAACTTAAGTTTAACCGATTTAGTGTTCTCGCCTTTGATGCTATCTACGCTTCCGATTTCTTGAAGGTCTGATTCGCACGTTGGCGGTGTCGATCCGGTCCAATTAAACTTATGCTCAATATAGCTCAGGCAGGGGCGTTTGATTTGAATATGGCGAAAGACTTCGTAGGTGATATTTTTCCCGTCAGTACTTGCATACCGAACAAAGGCAGATAGCGCTGAAAAGCCAGACGGGTGTTGCATTCCCATGTGCCGCTTTGTGATTCGGTAAATCTGAATGCAAATAAATATTACAGTAGCTACCACTGCCAAGACAGCCACCCAGGCTTTCTGCGGTTCTGTCATCAACGTCGTAGCGCTGACCCCCATCAGAGTGGCTACGACTGCAAGGTACCCAAGGAACTCAAATATCCGTTTCACGAAAAACCCCGAATTTTAGGCGCAAAAAAGGCGCCTAATAAGCGCCTTTTCAATGATGTCTGTTGCTAAATTACGATGCGTCGCCGCTCATGATAATCTCCTTTTTTGCTTTCCAATAGTCTTAAACTGTCGGTTTTCGCTAGAGATGGCACGCCTCTGGCTAGTCAACGGCGCTCTCGCTATGCCCCACAATAGTCGCCTTTCAGCGTCACTATGTCAACCGGAATGCCGTCTCTCAGGCCCGCTCAGGCCCGCTCAGGCCCACTCAGGCCAGGTCAAGCTATCCTCCGGAACCGGCCATGGAAACCGAGGAAGGCACTTTGGTGCCCTGCAAAAGCGTCCCACCTCCACGCAGCCGTAGGCCTCTTTATTAACGCCCATCAGAAAAAACCGTCTGAAAAAAAACGACGGAGAAAAAACACTTATCCCCCTCCCGCCGACGCGCTTTTCGTCGTGAAATCGTGCAAACCGGCCGGGTGGTGCTAACCAAGCTGCAGGCCCCGCCGTATCTGGGCCCGCGCAGGCCAGTGGCAATTGCACGCTGTGAAAGAAAATGAAAGGTTGTGCAACGTCGTGCGGCTGACTGGCCGCTGTGGCGGGACCGGGCGCCCATGGCTGGAGCCCGCGAATTCCGTGAGGGGGCTGGCGAAAAAGTGCCCGTTTTCCGGGTTTTTCATTTTCGGACACTGTCATTTTGGCGCGTGCACAGCACACCTGGAGCAGGGCGCCGATCCGGCTGGAACCCCCGGCGGGTGGGGCTCAGCGATTCACCGGCATTGCAGAGTGTTTCACTCCTCGGTACCGGTCGCCAGCCACATGTGTGGAAGGTCGCCCAGGTTCTTCAGACGCTCAGATTCTTTGGTCACCACGGGGATCAAGATGTGCTCGAGGCGGGCCTTGAACCTCACGGCCTGGTCTTCGGTCAGGCGTTTCACTGTGCCGGTACGCGCACTGGCGCAGGAAACGTTCTTCGGGTGGATCCCGATTCCGTCCAGGCTGCCATGTATGTAGCCATCCAGGTATTCGCGGCGCTTGAACAGTACGGCGCTCTCAGGTGCTTCCTGGTAGTCCCAATGCACCTCCCAGGCCTCGCCATTCTTGATCAGTTCGATTTTCGGGAGGGCTGCATGGGTGGCTGCTTTGCGCATTTTCTTCTCTCGATCAATTCGCTTCGTGGGCATTTTGAAGGATAGCTTCGGGGTGCCCCATGAAAGGTTTTTCAGGCTGACCCCAAAAGCCTGTCAGATCATGGATCTGTCAGGGGATCGGCTGGAGGCCGCCTATTTACTGGGTTCGCGATCTGACAACGCATTGTCAAAAACGATGCAGATCTGACACGAAGAATAGAAAAGCCTTATAAATCAACGACTTGAGAAATCGAAATCTGACACTGTGGGTTTGTCAGGTTCTGACGGTCCGTTGACACCTTTCTGACACTACATCAAAACGCTGAAAGCCTTGAGATATCAGGGTTAGACATAGGTAAGAAGAATAATCTGACAAATCTGACAAGCTTTTTAGGGGTCAACCTAAATTTTCGTTTTCTTCGTGCAGGGGGTGTTTCGTATGACACGTATACACAGCAGGGGCCTGGAAAAACCGGCATATCACACCGCGATACTGCTATCACTCACACCTTCGAGGATGGCCATCAGGGCCCCAGCATTCTGTGTAGCACTCGAGATCAACCAGCGATGTGGTCACTCTGCGCTTTCTTGTAGGTGCTGATGCTCTCTACCAGCCGCGAGCAGACATCTGCCATTGCGACCGCATCGTCGTAGGGGATCTCCCGATCCAGCATGTGCACTGCTTCATTGCGAAGTTTGTATGTTCGTAGCACGGCCCGGTACGTTGGCGGATTCAATAGGCCCGCATCACGAAGCCGGTCCATTTTCGCTCGGGGTAGCTCGTCAGTGCTTACATCCAGCCCCTCACGCTTAATCACCACGTTCAAAGCGCTTTCCACTTCCAGCCACGCGGCGATCATCCCTGCTCTTGGGGATACGGAGGCAATTTGGAGTGGGACAGATAGTGAAGGCGGTTGAGATTCCGGTGGCGTCTCCGGCTCGCTGGGCGCAGCTGGCAGCTCGTCCTGGAGTGATTGCAACGCTTCGGTGAGGTCCACATGGAGCTCTCCATACTTGAAGCTTCGAATCTTTGGTATGAGGCCGAGGATAGGATCTTTGAGTAGGCAGACGACCGTAACAACCGCTGCCGGCCAGGCCACGGCAGAAACGATAGCTGAAACAAACTGCAGCCAGTCCATCAGCAGACTCCTTCCTTGGTTACGCCATATTTACGCCAGACGAAAAAAAAAGACCTTGAAAATCAAGGTCTTCTTTCCGGATCTTGGTGCCCCGAGGGAGACTCGAACTCCCACTCCTTTCGAAAACGGATTTTGAATCCGCCGCGTCTACCAATTCCGCCATCAGGGCGTGGCGCGCAGTATAGAGAGGTGCCGCTGGTCGGTCAATCGGCTTTCATGGTCAATTTTCACACATTGGGCTAAACTTCCCGGCCCTGCCGAACCGAACATCATCATGCGCGTCGCCGATTTCTCCTTCGAACTCCCTGATTCCCTGATCGCCCGCCACCCGCTGGCCGAGCGCCATGGCAGCCGTCTGCTGGTGCTCGATGGGCCAACCGGCGCGCTTGCGCACCGGCAATTTCCCAACCTGCTCGAATACCTGCGCCCCGGCGACCTGATGGTGTTCAACAACACCCGGGTCATTCCGGCGCGGCTGTTCGGCCAGAAGGCGTCGGGCGGCAAGCTCGAAATGCTGGTGGAGCGGGTGCTGGACAGCCACCGTGTGCTGGCCCATGTGCGCGCCAGCAAAGCGCCCAAAGTGGGGGCGGTCATTTTGCTGGAGGGCGGCGGTGAAGCCGAGATGGTCGCCCGCCACGACACGTTGTTCGAGCTGCGCTTCACTGAAGAAGTGCTGCCGCTGCTCGACCGGGTCGGCCACATGCCCCTGCCGCCCTACATCGACCGCCCCGACGAAGGCGCGGACCGTGAGCGCTACCAGACCGTTTACGCCGAGCGCGCCGGCGCCGTTGCCGCGCCCACTGCAGGCTTGCACTTCGATGAGGCCCTGCTGGCGCAAATTGCCGCCATGGGCGTAGAGCGTGCCTTCGTCACCCTGCACGTAGGGGCCGGCACCTTCCAGCCGGTACGGGTGGACAACATCGAAGACCACCACATGCATAAAGAGTGGCTCGAAGTGAGCCAGGATGTGGTCGATGCCATCGAGGCGTGCCGCGCCCGTAGCGGGCGGGTAATCGCAGTCGGTACAACCAGCGTGCGCTCGCTGGAAAGCGCAGCCCGTGATGGCGTGCTCAAGCCGTTCAGCGGCGACACCGACATTTTTATCTACCCGGGCCGCCCATTCCATGTGGTAGACGCCCTGGTCACCAATTTCCACTTGCCCGAGTCCACGCTGCTGATGCTGGTCTCGGCCTTTGCCGGCTACCCCCAGACCATGGCTGCCTACGCGGCAGCGGTCGAGCAGGGGTACCGCTTCTTCAGTTACGGTGATGCCATGTTCATCACCCGCAATCCGGCGCCACGCGGGCCCGAGGATCAAGCATGAGTCGCACCTGTCGAATGTCCTTCGAACTGCTGGCCACCGACGGCAAGGCCCGTCGGGGCCGCATCACCTTCCCCCGTGGCACCGTCGAAACCCCGGCGTTCATGCCGGTGGGCACCTATGGCACGGTCAAGGGCATGCTGCCCCGCGACATCGAGGCGATCGGCGCCGAGATGATCCTGGGCAACACCTTCCACCTGTGGCTGCGCCCGGGCACCGAGGTGATCAAGAAGCACAACGGCCTGCACGACTTCATGCAGTGGAAAGGCCCGATTCTCACCGATTCCGGTGGTTTCCAGGTGTTCAGCCTGGGCGCCATGCGCAAGATCAAGGAAGAGGGCGTGACCTTCGCCTCGCCGGTGGACGGCTCCAAGGTGTTCATGGGCCCTGAAGAATCCATGCAGGTGCAGCGTGACCTGGGCTCGGACGTGGTGATGATCTTCGACGAGTGCACCCCGTACCCGGCCGAGCACGACATTGCCCGTACCTCCATGGAGTTGTCGCTGCGCTGGGCCCAGCGTTCGAAGAATGCCCACGCCGACAATACGGCGGCGCTGTTCGGCATCGTCCAGGGCGGCATGTACCAGGACTTGCGCATGCGCTCGCTGGAAGGCCTGGAGAACATTGGTTTCGACGGCCTGGCCATTGGTGGCCTGTCGGTGGGCGAACCCAAGCACGAGATGATCAAGGTGCTGGATTACCTGCCAGGCCAGATGCCTGCTGACAAACCTCGTTACCTTATGGGGGTAGGCAAACCGGAAGATCTCGTTGAGGGTGTGCGCCGCGGCGTCGACATGTTCGACTGCGTGATGCCAACGCGTAACGCACGTAACGGCCATCTGTTTGTCGATACAGGGGTGATCAAGATCCGCAACGCGTTCCATCGTCATGATGAATCGCCGCTGGACCCGACCTGTGATTGCTACACCTGCAGCAACTTCTCCCGCGCGTATCTGCACCACTTGGACAAGTGCGGCGAAATGCTGAGCAGCATGCTGAATACCATCCACAACTTGCGCCATTACCAGCGCTTGATGGCCGGTTTACGCGAGGCTATTCAACAGGGTAAATTGGCCGCCTTTGTCGACGCCTTCTACGCCAAGCGCGGGCTGCCTGTGCCGCCCTTGGACTGACTGTTTGCATCCATTATTAGAACATTGCATTAGGAGTGCCCAATGAGCTTCTTCATCCCCGCCGCGTACGCGGACGCTGCTGCACCTGCCGCTGGCCCTGCCGGCACCGGTTTCGAGTGGATCTTCCTGGTCGGTTTCCTGGTCATCTTCTACCTGATGATCTGGCGCCCGCAGGCCAAGCGTGCCAAAGAGCAGAAGAACCTGCTGGGCAACTTGCAAAAAGGCGACGAAGTTGTCACCAACGGCGGTATCGCCGGCAAGATCGTCAAGGTGTCCGATGATTTCGTGGTGCTGGAAGTGTCCGACACTGTCGAACTGAAGTTCCAGAAGGGTGCCATTGCGGCCACCCTGCCAAAAGGTACGCTCAAGGCTATCTGAGTTACCGGTTTCATTTTTCCAGTCGGGGCGCGCAACGCGCCCCGCGTCTTGAACGGGCGGCGTGATGCTGAACAAATACCCTCTGTGGAAATACGCACTGATCCTGGTGGTACTGGCGATCGGTTTTATTTATTCCGCTCCCAACCTCTACCCGGATGATCCGGCTGTACAGATCAGTGGTGCCAGCTCGGCGCTGCAGGTCAGTCAGGCCGACCTCGATCGCGTCAGCAAGGCGCTGGTCGATGCCAAGATCACCGTAAAAGGCACCAGCCTGGGTGAGAAGGGCAGTGGCCTGATCCGCCTGACCAACCAGGAAGACCAGCTGCCAGCCAAGGATGTAGTGCGCAAGGCGCTGGGCGATGATTACGTCGTAGCCCTGAACCTGGCCCAGACCACGCCGACGTGGCTGCGCAACCTGGGTGCCAGCCCGATGAAGCTGGGCCTGGACCTGTCTGGTGGTGTGCACTTCCTGCTGGAAGTGGACATGGACAAGGCCATGAGCGCCCGCATGAAAGTCTACGAAGGCGAGGTCAAGACCTTGCTGCGTAAGGAGCGCATACGCTACCGCAGCCTGCCGCAGCAGGATGGCGGCATCATGCTGGGCTTCTCCGACGACGCTACCCGCGAACAGGCACGTGCCCAGGTACGCAAGAATTTCAGCGATTTCGACCTGACCACCACCGAGCGTAACGACCTCGCTGTGCTGCGCCTGGCGCTTACCCAGGCCAAGGTCGCCGAAATCCGCGAATACTCCATCAAGCAGAACCTCACCACCGTGCGTAACCGGGTCAACGAACTGGGTGTCGCCGAGCCGCTGGTACAGCGCCAGGGCGCCAACCGTATCGTGGTCGAGCTGCCGGGTGTGCAGGACACTGCCGAAGCCAAGCGTATCCTGGGTAAAACCGCCAACCTGGAGTTCCGTTTCGGTGCCGAGCCAGGCGCTTCCAAGGCCACCACCGAGGTGTTCGAGTTCCGCGAAGGTGGCCGTTCCGCCCCTGTCGAGCGTGGCTTGATCATCACTGGCGACCAGGTGACCGATGCCCAGGCCAGCTTCGACGAGCACGGCCGCCCACAGGTGAACATTCGCCTGGATGGCCACGGTGGCGAGCTGATGAGCCGCGCCACGCGTAGCAACGTGGGCCGTAGCATGGCGGTGATCTTCATCGAGCAGAAACCGATCACCCGCTACGTCAAGCAAACTGTCGACGGCGTCGAGAAAGACGTCGCGGTGCAGAGCTTCCAGGAAGAGAAAAAGATCATCAGCCTGGCGACCATCCAGTCGCCGCTGGGCAGCCAGTTCCGCATCACCGGCCTCAACGGCCAGGGTGAGTCGTCGGAACTGGCACTGCTGCTGCGCGCCGGTGGTCTGGCGGCGCCGATGTACTTCGCTGAAGAACGTACCATTGGCCCAAGCCTGGGTGCCGACAACATCACCAAGGGCATCGACGCGTCGCTGTGGGGCATGTTGTTCGTCTCGCTGTTCATCATCGCCATCTACCGCGGCTTCGGCGTGATCGCCACCATCGCCTTGGCGGGCAACATGGTGCTGCTGCTGGCCTTGATGTCGCTGCTGGGCGCCACGCTGACCCTGCCGGGTATCGCCGGTATCGTGTTGACCATGGGTATGGCGGTGGACGCCAACGTGCTGATCTTCTCGCGTATCCGCGAAGAGCTCAAAGCCGGCATGTCGGTGCAGCGCGCCATTCACGAAGGTTTCAACCGCGCCTACACCGCGATCATCGACGCCAACCTGACCAGCCTGCTGGTGGGCGGCATCCTGTTCGCCATGGGTACCGGCCCGGTCAAGGGCTTTGCGGTCACCATGTCCCTCGGGATTTTCACCTCGATGTTCACCGCCGTCATGGTGACCCGTGCAATGGTCAACCTGACCTGCGGCGGGCGTGACATCAAGAAGCTGTGGGTTTGAGGGAGCTGCGATGAAAACCATCAATTTCATGGGCGTGCGCAATGTCGCGTTCGCCATCACCGTACTCCTCACCGTGCTGGCACTGTTCAGCTGGTGGCACAAGGGCCTGAACTTCGGCCTGGACTTCACCGGCGGTACGCTGATCGAGCTGACCTATGAGCGCCCGGCTGACCTGAAGGCGGTGCGCGCCGAGCTGAACGATTCTGGCTTCCATGAAGCCATCGTGCAGAGCTTTGGTGCCACCACCGACCTGCTGGTGCGCATGCCGGGTGATGACCCACAACTGGGCAACAAGGTGGCTGCCGCGCTGCAGAAGGCGGGTGGGGACAACCCGGCCACGCTCAAGCGTGTCGAGTTCGTCGGGCCGCAAGTGGGTGAAGAGCTGCGCGACCAGGGCGGCATGGGCATGTTGCTGGCGTTGGGCGGCATCCTCATCTACCTGGCGTTCCGCTTCCAGTGGAAGTTCGCCGTGGGTGCGATCATTTCGCTGATCCACGACGTTGTGGTCACCCTGGGTATTCTGTCGTTCTTCCAGATCACCTTCGACCTGACCGTGCTGGCGGCCGTGCTGGCCATCATCGGCTACTCGCTGAACGACACCATCGTGGTATTCGACCGGGTACGTGAAAACTTCCGGGTGATGCGCAAGGCGTCGTTGATCGAGAACATCAACGTGTCCACCACCCAGACCCTGCTGCGTACCATCGCCACGTCGGTGTCTACCTTGCTGGCCATCGCTGCGCTGCTGTTCTTCGGCGGCGACAACCTGTTCGGCTTCTCGTTGGCGCTGTTCATTGGTGTGATGGCGGGTACCTACTCGTCGATCTACATCGCCAACGTGGTGTTGATCTGGCTGAACCTGAACAGCGAAGACCTGATCCCGCCGGCCAAGGCCGAGGGCGTGGACGACCGCCCGTAACGGAATCTTCCTTCCGTTGGGCAGGTAACAGGGCGCGAGTATTGAACTCGCGCCCTTTTTTTTGCTCCAAGGCAGGGAGTAGGCGGGCATAGCCCCGTAAGTACGATCAGGAGGTTCACGTGAATAAATCAATGCTGGTGGGTGCGGTTCTGGGTGCTGTCGGTGTTACCGCCGGAGGTGCTGTGGCGACCTACAGCTTGGTGAACAAAGGGCCTGAATATGCCCAGGTCACTGACGTGCAGCCGATCAAGCAGCAGGTCAAGACGCCACGCGAAGTGTGCAAGGACGTTACCGTCACTCGTCAGGCCCCGGTGAAAGACCAGCACCAGATTGCAGGTACTGTGGTGGGTGCGCTGGCCGGTGGCCTGTTGGGTAACCAGATCGGGGGCGGCACCGGCAAGAAGATCGCGACGGTGGCCGGTGCGGTAGGCGGCGGTTACGCCGGTAACAAGGTGCAGGAAGGCATGCAGCAGCGTGACACCTACACCACCACGCAAACCCGCTGCAACACGGTCAATGACATCAGTGACAAGGTGGTGGGGTATAACGTGAAGTACACCATCGGCGACCAGGTCGGCCATGTGAAGATGGACCGCGAGCCCGGCTCGACCATTCCGCTGGACAAGAACGGCAAGTTGATTTTGAGTGATGCTGGCCAGTGATTGATGTGGCGTGAGCTGGCCTCTTCGCGGGTAAACCCGCTCCTGCTAGAGGAAGTTTATTAGCGAAGAAGCAGGTTCAGGCTACACAAAGCCATCAGGCACAAAAAAGCACCCCGAGGGGTGCTTTTTGCATTTCGGCGATCTGCGCTTAGCGCTTCATGCTCTCTGGCAGGTGCGGCTGGATAGCCGTCAGTACTGCCTTGAAGCACTTGATGTTGCCGGCAACGATGTGGCCTTTTTCGAGGAAGTCGTGGCCACCGTTGAAGTCGCTCACCAGGCCACCCGCTTCCTGCACCAGCAGCACGCCTGCTGCCATGTCCCATTCCGACAGGCCCGATTCCCAGAAGGCATCGAAGCGGCCGGCGGCCACGTAGGCCAGGTCCAGGCTGGCCGAGCCGGCGCGGCGGATGCCGGCAGTCTGGCCGGTGAGGGTGCGGAACATACCCAGGTAGTTGTCCAGGTCGGCCATTTGGCTGTCACGGAACGGGAAGCCGGTACCCAGCAGGGCGCCATCAAGGCTGGTGCGCGAGCTGACCCGCAGGCGACGGCCATTGAGCTGGGCGCCACGGCCGCGGCTGGCGGTGAATTCTTCCTGGCGAACCGGGTCGACGATGACGGCGTGCTCCAGGCGGCCGCGGTACTTGCAGGCGATGCTGACGGCAAAGTGCGGGATGCCGCGCAGGAAGTTGGTGGTGCCGTCCAGCGGGTCGATTACCCACAGGTAATCCTTGCCTTCCTCGCCGGAGCCGGCGTGCAGGCCGGTTTCCTCGCCCTGGATGGAGTGGTTCGGGTAGGCCTTGCGCAGGGCATTGACGATGCTTTGCTCGGCAGCGCGATCGACTTCGGAAACGTAGTCCTTGGCCTCTTTCTCATCGACCTTGATGCTATCCAGGCGTTCGATGGAGCGGAAAATCAGTTCACTGGCGCTGCGAGCGGCGCGCAGGGCGATATTCAGCATAGGCTGCATGGGCGGGTCACCTGGAGATGTTAAAGAAGAAAGCCGATCATTCTAGCAGAAAACTTTGACGGCAAAAGGGTCACATGCGCTTCCTTGGCGTTACGCCCGTCGGTTCTGTAAGATCGATGGCCCTGATTTCTGCATCTGTGAGCACAACACCTTGCTGCAAAATATTCGTGTTGTTCTGGTCAATACCAGCCACCCCGGTAACATCGGCGGCGCTGCGCGTGCCATGAAAAACATGGGCCTGACGCGCCTGGTGCTGGTGCAGCCCAAGGAATTCCCGGCAGCGGACGCCAGCGCCCGCGCGTCCGGTGCCGACGATGTACTGGGCGCCGCCGTAGTGGTCGACAGCCTCGAACAGGCATTGGTTGGCTGCAACCTGGTCATGGGCACCAGTGCCCGTGAGCGCAGTATCCCCTGGCCGCTGATCGGCCCCCGGGACTGCGGCGCCAAGGCCGTGGAGCATGCTGGCATCGGTGAGGAGATCGCCCTGGTATTCGGGCGTGAACATGCCGGGCTGACCAACGAAGAGCTGCAGCGATGTCACTTCCACGTGCACATTCCCTCCAACCCCGGCTTCAGTTCGCTGAACCTGGCTGCCGCCGTGCAGGTGCTTGCCTATGAGGTGCGCATGGCATGGCTGGCGGCCGAGCCCGCGCCGGGCAAGGTCGAAAAGGTTGATGCCAACGAGTTGGCAACCATGGACGAAATGGAGCTGTTCTACGACCACCTGGAAAAAACCCTGGTAGGTATCGGCTTCCTCGACCCGGAGAAACCCAAGCACCTCATGCCGCGCCTGCGCAGGCTGTATGGGCGGGTAGCGGTCGAGCGTTCGGAAATGAGCATTTTGCGCGGCATCCTCACCGAGACCCAGAAAGTGGTCCGTGGCGAGCCGCATAAACGGAAGGACTGACAGATGTTCGAACGCCTGCGTGAAGATATTCAAAGCGTTTTCCACCGTGACCCGGCTGCCCGCAACGCCTTTGAAGTGCTGACCTGCTACCCGGGCATGCATGCCATCTGGCTGCACCGCCTGGGCAATGCCCTGTGGAAACGCGACTTCAAGTGGCTGGCGCGGCTGGTGTCCAACTTCGGGCGCTGGCTGACCGGCATCGAGATCCACCCCGGCGCCACCATTGGCCGGCGTTTCTTCATCGACCATGGCATGGGTATCGTCATCGGTGAAACCGCCGAGATCGGCGACGATGTCACCCTCTACCAAGGCGTCACCCTGGGCGGTACCAGCTGGAACAAGGGCAAGCGTCACCCCACCCTGGAAAACGGCGTGGTGGTAGGGGCGGGGGCCAAGGTGTTGGGGCCCTTCACGGTAGGTGCCGGGGCCAAGATCGGTTCCAATGCGGTGGTGACCAAGGCGGTGCCGGCTGGCGCCACTGCGGTTGGCATCCCTGGGCGCATCATCGTCAAGAGCGAAGACACCGAGCTGGAAGCCCGGCGCAAGGCCATGGCGGAAAAGATCGGCTTCGATGCCTATGGCGTCAGCGGCGACATGCCGGACCCGGTCGCCCGTGCCATCGGTCAGATGCTCGACCACTTGCAAGCCGTGGACGAACGCCTCGAGGGTATGTGTGGTGCGCTGACCCGCATGGGCAGCGATTACTGCGCCAAGGAGCTGCCGGCGCTGCCGGACGATGAGTTCACCGAGGCCGCCCAGTTGGCCCAGCGCGACGCTCGGTCGCATTGATTGCGCCACACCCGAAGCACGCCCCGGACAGGGGGCGTGTGCTAAACGCCCCCTGTCTGCTACAATCGCGCCGCCCTCCCGTATGCAAACCCGACTAAAGCAGTAGGTCTAATAGTTGACTTAAATGCTCG
The DNA here is from genome assembly GCF_016647865.1 of Pseudomonas sp. S60. Lineage (NCBI taxonomy): Bacteria > Pseudomonadati > Pseudomonadota > Gammaproteobacteria > Pseudomonadales > Pseudomonadaceae > Pseudomonas > Pseudomonas sp. S60. Next base: position 36,377 of record NZ_JACVVH010000003.1, read on the forward strand.
GGAATCGCATACTCGCACACATCCCGAAACTCCCGTGGTACCCAATAGCCATGCGACTGACTACCAAAGGCCGATACGCCGTCACTGCCATGCTCGACCTGGCGTTGCACGCGCAGCATGGGCCGGTGTCTTTGGCGGACATTTCCGAGCGCCAGGGCATATCCCTCTCTTATCTGGAGCAGCTGTTCGCCAAGCTGCGCCGCAGCAGCCTGGTATCCAGCGTGCGCGGCCCGGGCGGCGGCTACCAGCTCTCGCGGGGCATGGAAACCATCCAGGTTGCCCAGGTCATCGACGCGGTCAACGAATCGGTCGATGCCACCCGTTGCCAGGGGCTCGGGGACTGCCACGCCGGTGATACCTGCCTGACCCACCACCTGTGGTGCGACCTCAGCCAGCAGATTCACGAATTCCTCAGCGGCATCAGCCTGGCCGACCTCGTCAAGCGCCGTGAGGTGCAGGAAGTCGCCCAGCGCCAGGACCTGCGCCGTGTCGCCGGCCTGTCTGCCCAGCTGGACAAGATTGAGACGTCCGCCGTCGATTGATCCCCCAGGGACGACGAGCGACGCCACCGCCTGATAGGAGAGAAAAATGAAGTTGCCGATCTACCTCGATTACTCCGCGACCACGCCGGTTGACCCACGCGTGGCCCAGAAGATGGCCGACTGCCTGACGGCGGACGGCAACTTCGGTAACCCTGCCTCGCGCTCCCACGTTTTCGGTTGGAAGGCCGAAGAAGCGGTCGAGCACGGCCGTCGCCAGGTTGCCGAACTGATCAATGCCGACCCGCGTGAGATCGTCTGGACCAGCGGTGCCACCGAGTCCGACAACCTCGCCCTTAAAGGTGTCGCGCACTTCTATCACACCAAGGGCAAGCACATCATCACCTCCAAGATCGAGCACAAGGCGGTCCTGGACACGGCTCGCCAGCTGGAGCGTGAAGGCTTTGAAGTGACCTACCTCGAGCCAGGCGCAGACGGCATCGTCACCCCGGCCATGGTCGAGGCGGTGCTGCGCGATGACACCATTCTGGTGTCGCTGATGCACGTGAACAACGAAGTCGGCTCGATCAACGACATCGCCGCCATCGGCGAACTCACCCGCTCGCGCGGTGTGCTGTTCCACGTCGACGCTGCCCAGTCCGCCGGCAAGGTCGAAATCGACCTGCAAAAGCTCAAGGTCGACCTGATGTCGTTCTCGGCGCACAAGGTCTACGGCCCCAAAGGGATCGGCGCGCTGTATGTCAGCCGCAAACCGCGGGTACGCCTTGAAGCCACCATTCATGGCGGTGGCCACGAGCGCGGCATGCGTTCGGGCACCCTGCCGACCCACCAGATCGTTGGCATGGGCGAAGCCTTCGCCATCGCCAAGCAGGAAATGGCCGCCGAGAACGTGCGCATCAAGGCCCTGAGCGATCGCTTCTTCAAGCAGGTGTCCAGCCTGGAAGAGCTGTACGTCAACGGCAGCCAGACTGCCCGTGTGCCGCACAACCTGAACCTGAGCTTCAACTATGTCGAAGGCGAGTCGCTGCTGATGTCGTTGAAGGACATTGCCGTATCGTCCGGTTCGGCCTGCACATCCGCTTCGCTCGAGCCTTCGTACGTACTGCGTGCGCTGGGCCGCAACGACGAGCTGGCGCACAGCTCGATCCGTTTCTCCTTCGGCCGCTTCACCACCGAGGCAGAAGTGGACTACGCCGCGCAGAAAGTCTGCGAGGCGGTGAACAAACTGCGTGAACTGTCGCCGCTGTGGGATATGTACAAAGACGGCGTTGACATCTCCAAGATCGAGTGGGCCGCCCACTAAGCAGTCGCCGGCAAGAGCGGCTCCCTGATGAGGAAGGAATTGCACCATGGCATACAGTGAAAAGGTCATCGACCACTACGAAAACCCGCGCAACGTCGGCAAGATGAATGCCGAGGACCCCGATGTCGGTACCGGCATGGTCGGCGCCCCTGCGTGTGGCGACGTGATGCGTCTGCAAATCAAGGTCAACGAGCAGGGCGTCATCGAAGACGCCAAGTTCAAGACCTACGGCTGCGGTTCGGCCATCGCTTCCAGCTCCCTGGCCACCGAGTGGATGAAGGGCAAGACCCTGGACGAAGCCGAAACCATCAAGAACACTCAGCTGGCCGAAGAACTGGCGTTGCCGCCGGTCAAGATCCACTGCTCGGTACTCGCCGAAGATGCCATCAAGGCAGCCGTACGCGATTACAAGCAGAAAAAAGGCTTGATCTAAGTCGCCTGTTGCGAGGTAAGGAGCTCTGATGGCTATCAGCATGACAGAAGCCGCCGCCAACCACGTGCGGCGTTCCCTGGAAGGGCGCGGCAAGGGTGAAGGCATTCGCCTGGGCGTGCGCACCACCGGCTGCTCGGGCCTGGCCTACGTGCTGGAGTTCGTCGACGAGCTGGCTGCGGAAGACGAGGTGTTCGAGAACCACGGTGTCAAGGTGATCATCGATCCCAAGAGCCTGGTCTACCTTGACGGTACCGAGCTGGACTTCGTCAAGGAAGGGTTGAACGAAGGCTTCAAGTTCAACAACCCCAACGTGCGCGGTGAGTGTGGCTGCGGCGAAAGCTTCAACGTCTGAGGCTGGCCGTGGGTACTCCTTGTCACTTCGCATTATTCGACCTGCAGCCAAGCTTCCGCCTGGATCTCGACGAGCTGGCCACTCGCTATCGCGCGTTGGCCCGTGATGTTCATCCTGATCGCTTTGCCGACGCTTCCGAGCGTGAGCAGCGCGTGGCGCTGGAAAAGTCCGCAGCCCTCAACGATGCGTACCAGACCTTGCGCAGCGCGCCGCGCCGCGCACGCTACCTGCTGGCCATCGGTGGCCACGAAGTGCCCCAGGAAGTCACGGTCCACGACCCGGACTTCCTGTTGCAGCAGATGCAGTGGCGTGAAGAGCTCGAAGAGCTGCAGGATGGAGCGGATCTCGACGGCGTTGCCGTGTTCAAGAAGCGCCTGAAGGTTGCCCAGGACACGCTGAACGACGATTTCGCCGCCTGCTGGGATGTTGCTGCAGAGCGCGAGCAGGCCGAGCGCCTGATGCGCCGCATGCAGTTCCTCGACAAGCTCGCCCAAGAAGTGCGCCAACTCGAAGAGCGCCTCGACGATTAACCCGGTGCTGCCCGTGATGGCACCTAAGGTACTCAGATAAGCATGGCCCTACTGCAGATTGCCGAACCCGGTCAAACCCCTCAGCCGCACCAGCGCCGCCTGGCGGTGGGGATCGACCTGGGTACTACCAATTCTCTGGTCGCTGCACTGCGCAGCGGTGTCAGCGAGCCCCTGCCCGATGCGCAGGGTAATGTCATTCTGCCGTCGGCGGTGCGCTACCTCGAAGGGCGCAGCGAAGTCGGCCAGGCTGCACGTGATGCCGCCTCCAGCGACCCGTTCAATACCGTGCTCTCGGTCAAGCGCCTGATGGGGCGTGGGCTGGCCGACGTCAAGCAACTGGGTGAGCAACTGCCCTACCGCTTTGTTGGCGGCGAGTCGCACATGCCGTTCATCGATACCGTCCAGGGGCCCAAGAGCCCGGTGCAAGTGTCGGCGGACATCCTCAAGGTACTGCGCGAGCGTGCCGAGGCTACCCTTGGCGGCGACCTGGTGGGTGCGGTGATTACCGTGCCTGCCTACTTCGATGATGCCCAGCGCCAGGCTACCAAGGACGCTGCGCGCCTGGCCGGCCTGAACGTGCTGCGCCTGCTCAACGAGCCTACTGCTGCAGCCGTGGCTTACGGCCTGGATCAGAACGCCGAAGGGGTGGTGGCCATCTACGACCTGGGTGGTGGTACCTTCGATATCTCCATCCTGCGCCTGACCGCAGGTGTGTTCGAGGTGCTGGCCACTGGCGGTGATACTGCCTTGGGCGGTGACGATTTCGACCATGCGATTGCTGGCTGGATCATCGAGCAGGCGGGCCTGTCGTCCGACCTCGACCCGGCTACCCAGCGTGCCCTGCTGCAAGCTGCCTGCGCGGCCAAGGAAGCCCTCACCGACGCCGACGTGGTCGCGGTCAGCCATGGCGCCTGGCAGGGCGAGCTCAGCCGAGCGGCCTTCGATGCCATGATCGAGCCCATGGTCGCCCGTAGCCTCAAGGCCTGCCGCCGCGCCGTGCGTGACAGCGGTGTGGAACTCGAAGACGTCAGCGCCGTGGTCATGGTGGGCGGCTCTACTCGCGTGCCGCGTGTGCGCGAGGCGGTGGGTACGTTGTTTGGCCGTGCCCCGCTGACCTCGATCGACCCCGACCAGGTGGTGGCCATTGGCGCTGCCATCCAGGCCGATACCCTGGCCGGTAACCGCCGCGAAGGCGGTGAGCTGTTGCTGCTGGATGTGATCCCGCTGTCCCTGGGGCTTGAGACCATGGGTGGGCTGATGGAGAAGGTGATCCCGCGCAATACCACCATCCCGGTGGCCCGCGCCCAGGAATTCACCACCTACAAGGATGGCCAGACGGCCATGATGATCCACGTGCTGCAGGGTGAGCGCGAGCTCATCAGCGACTGCCGCTCGCTGGCCCGCTTTGAGCTGCGCGGCATTCCGGCCATGGTTGCCGGTGCTGCGAAAATCCGCGTGACCTTCCAGGTGGACGCCGATGGCCTGCTCAGCGTCGCGGCGCGCGAACTGGCCTCCGGCGTGGAGGCGAGCATTCAGGTGAAGCCGTCTTACGGCCTGACCGACGGTGAAATCGCCCGCATGCTCAAAGACTCCTTCCAGCATGCCGGCACCGACAAGCAGGCACGTCAGCTGCGCGAGCACCAGGTGGACGGCGAGCGCCTGTTGGAGGCGGTACAAGGCGCCCTGGACGCCGATGGCGAGCGCCTGCTCAGCGGCGAAGAGCGCCAGGCTATCGAATTCCAGATGCAAGAACTACGTGATTTGCTGGCCGGCACTGATGGCGCTGCCATCGAGCAACAGACCAAGCGTCTGTCGCAGGTGACCGATGCATTTGCCGCCCGTCGCCTTGATTCGACGGTCAAAGCCGCACTGGCCGGGCGCAACCTGAATGAGATCGAGGAGTAATCGATGCCGCTGGTGACATTCCTGCCGCATGAGAAATTCTGCCCTGAGGGGCTGACCGTGGAGGTGCCGGCCGGGACCAATATCCTGGAGCTGGCCCACGATCATCACATCGAGATGGAAAGTGCCTGTGGTGGGGTCAAGGCCTGCACCACCTGCCACTGCATCGTGCGCAAGGGCTTCGACTCCCTCGAAGAAGCCGACGAGCTGGAAGAGGACATGCTGGACAAGGCCTGGGGCCTGGAAGCCCAGTCGCGCCTGGGTTGCCAGGTGGTGGTAAAGGACCAGGACCTCACCATCGAGATCCCCAAGTATTCGCTCAACCATGCTGCCGAAGCACCGCACTGAGGGCCTGTACATGAGTCTGAAATGGGTTGATGTACTTGATATCGCCATCGAGCTTGCAGAAAGCAAGCCTGACGTCGATCCTCGTTATGTGAATTTCGTCGACCTGCACCGCTGGGTGCTGGCATTGCCAGGCTTCAGCGACGATCCGTCACGCGGCGGTGAGAAAGTGCTCGAAGCTATCCAGGCCGCCTGGATCGACGAAGCCGATTAAGCGTTATCTGCAGGTTAGGCAATCCCCCGGAACCCGCGTATAATTCGCGGGTTTAATTTTTCGCAACACTCATATTCTGGAGTTATCCATGGCTGTTCAACGTACCTTCTCCATCATCAAGCCTGACGCCGTTGCCAAGAACGTCATCGGCAAGATCACCAGCCGCTTCGAAGAAGCCGGCCTGAAAATCGTTGCCTCGAAAATCAAACAACTGTCCAAGGCCGAAGCTGAAGGCTTCTACGCCGAGCACAGCGAGCGCGGCTTCTTCGGTGACCTGGTTGCCTTCATGACTTCCGGCCCGGTAGTTGTTCAGGTTCTGGAAGGCGAGAACGCCATCGCCAAGAACCGTGAGCTGATGGGTGCCACCAACCCTAAAGAAGCTGCTGCCGGTACCATCCGTGCCGACTTCGCCGAGTCCATCGACGCCAACGCCGTTCACGGTTCGGACTCCGAAGCTGCTGCTGCTCGCGAAATCGCTTACTTCTTCGCTGCTACCGAGGTAACCACTCGCTAAGCGAAAGCTTACGGGTGAGGGTGAATCCATGACGACATCTACTGGCAAAATCAACCTGTTGGGTCTGACCCAGCCGGAAATGGAACAATTCTTCGACTCGATCGGGGAGAAACGCTTCCGTGCCGGCCAGGTGATGAAATGGATTCACCATTTTGGCGTCGATGATTTCGCCGCCATGACGAACGTCGGCAAGGTCTTGCGCGAAAAGCTCGAGGCCGTTGCCGAAATTCGCCCACCGGAAGTGGTCAGTGAAGACATTTCCGCTGACGGTACCCGCAAATGGGTCATCCGCGTTGCCTCCGGCAGCTGCGTCGAAACCGTCTACATCCCTACCGACGATCGCGGCACCCTGTGCGTGTCGTCGCAAGCCGGCTGTGCCCTGGACTGCAGCTTCTGCTCCACCGGCAAGCAAGGCTTCAACAGCAACCTCACCGCCGCCGAAGTGATCGGCCAAGTGTGGCTTGCCAACAAATCCTTCGGGACCGTCCCCGCCAAGATCGACCGCGCGATTACCAACGTGGTCATGATGGGCATGGGCGAGCCCTTGCTTAACTTCGACAACGTCATCGCCGCCATGAAAATCATGATGGATGACCTTGGCTACGGCATCTCCAAGCGTCGCGTCACCCTGTCCACCTCGGGCGTGGTGCCGATGATCGATGAGCTGGCCAAGCACATCGATGTGTCGCTGGCCCTGTCGCTGCACGCGCCCAACGACGAGTTGCGCAACAAGCTGGTACCGATCAACAAGAAGTACCCGCTGAAGATGCTGCTGCAATCGTGCATGGGCTACATGGACACCCTGGGTGGCAAGCGCGTGCTCACCATCGAGTACACGCTGCTCAAGGATGTCAACGATCAGCCCGAGCACGCTGCACAGATGATCGAACTGCTCCGCGATGTGCCGTGCAAGATCAACCTGATCCCGTTCAACCCGTTCCCGCACTCGGGCTACGAGCGGCCGAGCAACAATGCCATTCGTCGCTTCCAGGACATGCTGCACCACGGTGGTTTCAACGTTACCACCCGTACCACCCGTGGCGAAGACATCGACGCGGCCTGTGGTCAGTTGGTCGGCCAGGTCAACGACCGCACCCGCCGCAGCGAGCGTTACATTGCCGTGCGTCAGCTTTCAGCTGATGTGGAGCGCCAAGACAGCCCCGCCAGCCACTGACCGGTACCTTGCCCATGACCCTGCGCGCCGCGCTGTCGATCCTTGCGCTCCTGCTGCTGGCCGGTTGCGTGTCGGGCGGCACCGGCGACCCGCTGGCCAGCCGCGAGGGCAGGGCGCAAGCGGCGCGCGCCTACGTGCAGTTGGGACTGGGTTATTTGCAACAGGGTTTGACCGGGCAGGCAAAGGTGCCACTGGGCCAGGCGCTGGCCCTGGACAACCACGACAGCGATGCCCACGCGGCTCTGGCGCTGGTTTACCAGGCTGAAGGTGAGCCCGCCCTGGCCGAGCGGCATTTTCGCCAGGCCCTGCAGGCCAGTACCGGCACCACACGAATTCGCAACAATTACGGCAGTTTCCTTTATGCTCAGGGGCGATTTGCCGAGGCCGAGCAGATGTTTCGCCTGGCCAGTGCCGATACCCTGTATCCTGAGCGCTCGCGTGTGTTCGAGAACCTCGGCCTGACTGCCCTGCGGCTCGATCGCCGCGACCAGGCGCACGCCTATTTGCACAAAGCACTGCAGTTGGACCAACGGCAGCCGAAAGCCTTGCTGGAAATGGCTGAGTTGTCCTACGAAAACAGGCATTATGTGCCGGCCCGGGACTACTACGATCGTTTCAGCCAGCTGAGCGACCACGACGCCCGTAGCCTGTTGCTGGGTAGCCGCCTTGCCAGGGTCTTCGACCAACAAGGCACAGTGGCCGAGCTGGGTCAGCAATTACATCGACTTTATCCCGGTACGCCGGAATATCAGCAATACCTGTCGGAGCAACGATGAACGCCGCGCATCCCGAAGTAGCCGTAGCGCCTGGCCAGAACCCCGGTGAGCTTTTGCGCCTGGCCCGTGAAAAACGGGACTGGTCCCAAGCCGAGGTGGCCCGCAAGCTCAACCTCACCCTCAGTTCGTTGAACCATGTGGAAACCGGCGCCTTCGACAAGCTGCCGGGGCACACCTTCGCCCGTGGCTATATCCGTGCCTACGCCAAGCTGATGGACCTGGACCAAGCCGCGCTGGTCGAGGCCTTCGACCGCTACACCGGCACCCATGCCAAGGGCAGCGACGTGCACTCGCTGGGCCGCATCGAGGAGCCCATGCGCCTGTCCCATAACATTCTGCGCGGCGTCAGCCTGCTGCTGCTGTTGGCGGTGGTAGGGGGCGGTTTCGCCTGGTGGCAGGACCAGGGCAGCCAGCGTGGCAAGGACCTGTCGAAGATCGCCCTTGAACACGTCGAGGTCGAAAGCGCAGACGGCACCACCCAGATCCACCCACTCGATGAGCCTGAAGACCAGGCGGTTTCGGCAGGGCAGCAGCCCGAGAGCGCGCCGTTGCCTCTGGAGCAGAACACGGCCGGCCAGCAAGCCGCCACTGCCGAACAGGCGCCTGCGGCCGCCACGGCCCCGGCCAGCAGCCCGGCGACGGTGCAACAGGTACCTGCCCCCAGCACCGCCAGCCCAACCGTGGCGGCACCCAGTGCACCGGCTACCCCTGCGCCATCGGCCGAGGCCGCTGTTCAGCCAGCCGCCGTGCCAGCGGGCAGTGCCAAGGTCGCCATCCAGTTCGTGGCCGATTGCTGGACCCAGGTTTCCGATGGCAACGGCAAGGTGCTGTTCAGCGCCATCAAGCGCAAGGGGGACAACCTCGAACTGACCGGCAAGCCGCCCTTCGCGGTCCGCCTGGGCTTTGCCCGTGGCGCCCAGGTCAGCTACAACGGCCAGCCCGTCGACGTTGCCCCGTTCACCAGTGGCGAAACCGCTCGCCTGAAGTTGGGACAGTAACTCATGCACGGCGAATCCCCGATCAAACGTCGCGAATCCCGCAAAATCTGGGTCGGCAATGTGCCGGTGGGTGGTGATGCACCCATTGCAGTACAGAGCATGACCAACACCGACACCAACGATGTGGCGGCTACCGTCGGGCAGATCCAGCGTCTGGTCGATGCCGGCGTCGACATCGTGCGCGTCTCGGTACCGGACATGGACGCCGCCGAGGCCTTCGGCCGCATCAAGCAGCAGGTCAGCGTCCCGTTGGTGGCCGACATCCACTTCGACTACAAGATTGCCCTGCGCGTGGCCGAACTGGGTGTGGACTGCCTGCGTATCAACCCGGGCAACATCGGCCGTGAGGACCGTGTGCGGGCTGTAGTGGATGCCGCCCGCGACCGGGGTATCCCAATCCGTATCGGCGTTAACGCAGGCTCCCTGGAGAAGGACCTGCAGAAGAAGTACGGCGAACCGACCCCGGCTGCGCTGGTAGAGTCGGCGTTGCGCCATGTGGAGCATCTCGATCGCCTGAACTTCCAGGACTTCAAGGTCAGCGTCAAGGCCTCCGATGTATTCATGGCCGTCGAAGCCTATCGCCTGCTGGCCAAGCAGATCGTGCAGCCGTTGCACCTGGGCATCACCGAAGCCGGCGGCCTGCGCTCGGGGACGGTGAAATCTGCGGTGGGCCTCGGTATGCTGCTTGCCGAAGGCATTGGCGATACCATCCGTATTTCGCTCGCGGCCGACCCGGTCGAGGAAGTGAAGGTCGGTTACGACATTCTCAAGTCGCTGCACCTGCGTTCGCGTGGCATCAACTTCATCGCCTGCCCGAGCTGCTCGCGGCAGAACTTCGATGTGGTCAAGACCATGAACGAGCTTGAGGGGCGGCTGGAAGACCTGCTGGTTCCGCTGGACGTTGCAGTGATCGGCTGCGTGGTCAACGGCCCCGGTGAAGCCAAGGAATCCCATGTGGGCCTGACGGGTGGTACGCCGAACCTGGTGTACATCGACGGCAAGCCGGCACAGAAACTCACCAATGACAACCTGGTGGATGAGCTGGAAAAGCTCATTCGCCAGAAAGCGGCCGAAAAGGCCGAAGCCGACGCGGCACTGATTGCCCGTGGCTGATACACAGAATTCGTAAGGACTATTCGTGAGCAAATCGCTGCAAGCCATCCGTGGCATGAACGACATCCTGCCAGAACAGTCGCCGCTGTGGCGCTACTTCGAGGGTACCGTTGCCGGCCTGCTGGACACCTACGGGTACAGCCAGATCCGCACGCCCATCGTGGAGTTCACCGAGCTGTTCAAACGCTCGATCGGCGAAGTGACCGACATCGTCGAAAAGGAGATGTACACCTTCGAGGACCGCAACGGCGATTCGCTGACCCTGCGCCCCGAGGGCACGGCAGCGTGCGTACGTGCGGTGCTGGAGCATGGCATCACCGGCAACGGCCAGGTGCAGAAACTCTGGTACATCGGCCAGATGTTCCGCCACGAGCGCCCACAGAAAGGCCGCTACCGCCAGTTCCACCAGATCGGTGTGGAAGTGTTCAACCTGGACGGCCCGGACATCGATGCCGAACTGATCATGCTCACCTGGCGCCTGTGGGGCCTGCTGGGCATCCAGGACGCGGTCAAGCTGGAACTCAACAGCCTGGGCACCAGCGAAGCACGGGCCCGCTACCGTGATGCGCTGGTCGAGTTCCTCTCGGCGCGCCTGGAGCAGCTCGATGAAGACAGCCAGCGCCGCCTGAAGAGCAACCCGCTGCGCATCCTCGACAGCAAAGACCCGAACACTCAGGCGGTGCTGGTGGGCGCACCGAAGCTCGAAGACTACCTGGACGAAGAATCGCGGGTGCACTTCGAAGGCCTCAAGGCGCGCCTGGACGCTGCCGGTATCCCGTTCCAGCTCAATACCAAGCTGGTGCGTGGCCTGGACTACTACAGCAAGACCGTCTTCGAGTGGGTCACCGACAAACTCGGCGCCCAAGGCACGGTGTGTGCGGGTGGGCGTTACGATGGCCTGGTCGAGCAGATGGGCGGCAAGCCGACCCCCGGCGTTGGTTTCGCCATGGGTATCGAACGCCTGATCCTGCTGCTGGAAACGCTCGGCAAGGTGCCTGAATCCATCAGCCGTCAGGTCGACGTCTACCTGTGCGCCTTCGGCGAGCAGGCCGAACTGGCCGGGTTGCGCCTGTCGGAACAGTTGCGCGATCGCCTGCCGGGCCTGCGCCTGGCGGTCAACGCCGGTGCTGGCAGCTTCAAGAGCCAGTTCAAGAAGGCCGACAAGAGTGGCGCGCTGTTCGCCCTGATTCTCGGCGACGACGAACTGGCCAGCCAGGAAATCGGCTTCAAGCCCCTGCGCGGTCAGGGCGAACAACAGAACATTGCCTGGGATGCTCTTGCAGAGCACCTGGAAACCGCGATCGCCCAGGCGTAACGCGGTTCAACAAGCGAATAGGCGAAAAGGAGTATTGGGGTGTCGAGTACCGATGATGAACTGGTAGGGGTCAAGGACTGGTGGAACCGCAACGGCAAGCCGCTGCTGACCGGCGCCCTGTTGGCGGGTGTGGTGGTGCTGGGCTGGAATACCTGGCACAAGTACCAGAACAACCAGTCGCAAGGTGCTTCGCAGCTGTACCAGGCCTTGCTGGAAACCAGCCTGACGCCCAGCGGCCAGCCTGACGCGACCAAGGTCGCGGAACTGGCCGGCAAGCTCAAGAGCGAGTTCGGCGGTACCGCCTATGCCCAGTACGGTAGCCTGTTCGTGGCCAAGGTGGCGGTAGAAACCGGCAAGCTTGACGACGCCGCTGCCGAGCTCAAGTCTGTGGTGGACAAGCCCGCCGATACTACCCTGGGCGAGATTTCCCGCCAGCGCCTGGCACGGGTGATGGCCGCTCAGAACAAGGCCGAGGATGCCCTCAAGCTGCTGGACGGCGACGCTGACAAGGCGTTTCTGGCCAGCCGTGAAGAGTTGAAGGGTGACCTGCTGGTGCAGCTGGGGCGCGCTGACGACGCCCACAGCGCTTACGAAAAAGCCAAGGCTGCGCTGTCCGACGAGGCGGCGGTCGGTGGCTTGCAATTGAAGCTGGATGACCTGGCCAAAGGGGACGCGTAAGTGATCGGTTGGAAACAAGCAGCAGTGCTGACCTTGGCCGTACTGGCCGCAGGTTGCAGCAGCAACAGCAAGAAGGAACTGCCCCCGGCCGAGCTGACCAAGTTCACCGAGGAAGTGGTGCTGAAAAAGCAGTGGAGCCGTTCGATTGGTGACGGCCAGGGCGAAACCTACAACACCCTGGTGCCGGCCATTGAAAACGACCGCATCTACGCGTCCGACGTGAAGGGCGACGTTTATGCCCTTGATCGCATCACCGGTAATGTGGTGTGGAACAAGGACCTTGACCTGCCAGTTTCCGGCGCTGTCGGCGTGGGCTACGGCCTGGTGATGCTCGGCACCCTCAAGGGTGAAGTGATTGCCCTGGACTCGAGCACCGGTGAAGAGCGCTGGCGTTCGCGGGTGACCAGCGAAGTACTGGCGCCGCCTGCCAACAACGGTGATGTGGTCGTTGTACAAACCCAGGACGATCGCCTGATCGGCCTGGATGCGGCTACCGGCGATCGTCGCTGGATCTACGAAAGCAGCCCCGCCGTGCTGACACTGCGTGGCACCGGCGCGCCAATCGCCACCAACCGCCTGGCCGTGGCCGGCCTGTCCACCGGCAAGGTGGTTGCGGTGGATATCAGCAACGGCGTACCCGTGTGGGAAAGCCGCGTGGCCATTCCCAAGGGCCGCTCCGAGCTGGACCGTGTTGTGGATATCGACGGCGGGTTGCTGCTCTCCGGTGGTACCCTGTACGTCAGTACCTATCAGGGCCGCGTTGCGGGCCTGGACCTGGAAAGCGGCCGGGTGATCTGGCAGCGCGACGCCTCCAGCTATGTGGGTGTGGCCCAGGGCTTCGGCAACGTCTACGTCAGCGAAGCGTCCGGTACCGTGGAAGGGGTGGACGAGCGTTCTTCCAGCGCCATCTGGTCCAACGATGCCATGGCTCGCCGGCAGCTGACCGCCCCGGAGGTGTACAGCAGCTACGTGGCAGTGGGTGACTTCGAAGGCTACCTGCACCTGCTGAGCCAGGTCGATGGCCGCTTCGTTGGCCGTGAGCGTATCGACAGCGATGGCCTGCGCGCCCGACCACTGGTGGTCGGCGACACCATCTATGTATTTGGCAACAGCGGCAAGCTCGAGGCACTGACCATCCGCTGAAGCTATGCTTGAAGCCTTGATAGGGCTTCAGGCCGCGGCGTAGGACACGCCGCCCGAACTCCGGCCGCTGCCTTGCAGCGGCCTTTGCATTTTCAAGAATTCAAGAGTGGAGAGCCAATGGTTCCCGTAATTGCCCTGGTGGGCCGCCCGAACGTTGGCAAATCCACCATGTTCAACCGCCTGACCAAAACCCGCGATGCCATCGTCGGTGACCTGTCGGGCCTGACCCGTGACCGCCAGTATGGTGATGCCAGCTGGCAGGGTCGCTCCTTCATCCTGATCGATACCGGTGGTATTACCGGTGACGAAGTGGGCATGGACGAAAAGATGGCCGAGCAGTCGCTGATGGCCATCGAAGAGGCCGACTATGTGCTGTTCCTGGTGGATGCCCGTGCTGGCATGACTGCCGCCGACCAGATGATTGCCGAGCACCTGCGCAAGCGCAACAAAGAAGCGATTCTGGTTGCCAACAAGATCGACAACATCGACGCCGATGTTGCCCGCGCCGAATTCTCGCCGCTGGGCATGGGCAATGCCATTCCGGTAGCAGGTTCCCAGGGGCGCGGCATCAATGCCTTGATGGAAGCCGTGCTGGGTCACATCCCGCGCGACCAGGTCGAAGACGCGCTGGACGCCGACGTGGCCGAAGGCGAGGAGGCCGTGCGCATTCCGGGCCCGAGCGAGAAGGATGGCATCAAGATCGCCATCATCGGCCGCCCGAACGTGGGCAAGTCGACGCTGGTAAACCGCATGCTCGGCGAAGAGCGGGTGGTGGTGTACGACCAGCCAGGCACTACCCGTGACAGTATCTACATCCCGTTCGAGCGTGATGGTGACAAGTACACCTTCATCGACACGGCGGGTGTGCGCAAGCGCGGCAAGATCCACGAGGAAGTCGAGAAGTTCTCGGTGGTGAAGACGCTGCAGGCGATCAAGGACGCCAACGTGGTCATCTTCGTCATGGATGCCCGCGAAGGGGTGGTTGACCACGACCTCAACCTGCTGGGTTTTGCCCTGGAAGCGGGCCGTGCCATTGTCATCGCCCTGAACAAGTGGGACGGCATGGAGCCGGGTGAGCGCGACTACGTGAAGACCGAGCTGGAGCGCCGGCTGTTCTTCGTCGATTTTGCCGACATCCACTTCATCTCGGCGTTGCACGGCACTGGGGTAGGCCACCTGTACAAGTCGGTGCAGGCTGCGTTCCTGTCTGCGGTCACCCGCTGGCCGACCAGCCGCCTGACCCAGATCCTCGAGGATGCGGTCAGCGAACACCAGCCGCCGCTGGTCAACGGCCGCCGCATCAAGCTGCGCTATGCCCACTTGGGTGGCGCCAACCCGCCGCTGATCGTGATTCACGGTAACCAGACCGACAAGATTCCGAAGTCGTACTCCCGTTACCTGGAAAACACCTACCGCCGGGTACTGAAGCTGGTCGGTACGCCGATCCGCATTGAGTACAAGGGTGGTGACAACCCGTACGAAGGCAAGAAAAACACCCTGACCGACCGCCAGGTCAACAAGAAACGCCGCTTGATGTCCCACCACAAAAAAGCCGAGAAAAAGCGCCGCGACAAGCGGTAAAGCAGCTGCGAGCTGCAAGCGGCAAGCTGCAAGTAAAAGCAGACCGCGTTATCTTTGCTTTTTCTTGCAGCTTCAAGCTCGCGGCTCGCGGCTCGCGGCTCGCGGCTCGCGGCTTGAAGCTTGAAGCTTGAAGCTTGCAGCTAGGAAAGGGGGGAGACATGATCAGCAGTAAACTGCCGGATGTCGGCACTACCATTTTCACGACCATGTCTCAGCTTGCCGCGCAGACGGGTGCGTTGAACCTGTCGCAAGGTTTCCCTGACTTCAATGGGCCACAGGCGCTGCTCGACGCGGTAGGGCGCCATGTGGCCGCCGGGCACAACCAGTATTCGCCGATGACCGGTTTGCCTGCGCTGCGTCAGCAGGTGGCGGCCAAGGTGCAGCGGTTGTACGGGGCCCAGGTGGATGCTGACCAGGAAGTGACCATCACGCCCGGTGCCACCGAGGCGATTTTCTGCGCCATCCAGGCGGTGGTTCACCCCGGTGACGAGGTGATCGTTTTTGACCCTTCCTACGACAGCTACGAACCCTCCGTGCAACTGGCGGGGGGGCGCTGTGTGCACGTGCAGCTTGGCGACGGTGACTTTCGTATCGACTGGCAGCGGTTCGCGGATGCCCTGAGCCCGCGTACCCGCATGGTCATTCTCAACTCGCCGCACAACCCCAGCGGCGCGCTGGTCACCCACGAAGACCTGAACCAGCTGGCCGCACTGATCGGCGAGCGCGACGTGTTCGTGGTCAGCGATGAAGTCTACGAACACCTGGTGTACGACGGTGCCCGCCATGCCAGCGTGCTGGCCCATGAGCAGTTGTACCGGCGCGCGTTCGTGGTCAGTTCGTTCGGCAAGACCTACCACGTCACTGGCTGGAAGACTGGCTACGTGATCGCACCGCCAGCGCTCAGCGCAGAACTGCGCAAGGTGCACCAGTACGTGAACTTCTGCGGGGTCACCCCCCTGCAGTGTGCCCTGGCCGACTTCATGGCCGCGCACCCTGAACATGTCGAGCAGTTGCCCGCGTTCTACCAGGCCAAGCGCGACCTCTTCTGCGGTTTACTGGCGGGCTCGCGGTTTACGTTCACACCCACCGCAGGCACCTATTTCCAGCTGGTGGACTACGCGCACATACGCCCCGACCTGGACGATGTGCAGATGTCGCTGTGGCTCACCCGCGAGCACGGGGTGGCGACCATCCCCGTGTCGGTGTTCTACCAGCAGGCCATCACCGGGCAGCGCCTGGTGCGCCTGTGCTTTGCCAAACGAGAGGAGACGCTGCGCCAGGCAGCGGAGAAACTATGCGCGATTTGAGTACGCTGCCGAATCTGAAAATTGCCTTGGTGCAAACCACACTCGCCTGGCACGACCCCGAGGCCAACTACGCGCATTTCGAAGCGCTGCTGGAGCACGTGGGCGAGGTGGACCTGGTGATCCTGCCAGAAATGTTCACCACAGGGTTTTCGATGCAGTCCGAAAGCCTGGCCGAGCAGGAAAACGGGCCAACCTACAAGTGGTTGAAGGCCCAGGCCAGGAAGCACGGCGCGGTGATCACCGGTAGCGTCATCATTCAGGCAGCCGACGGTAGCCATCGCAACCGCTTGCTGTGGGCGCGGCCGGATGGTGAGATCCTGCATTACGACAAGCGTCACCTGTTCCGCATGGCCGGTGAGCACAAGCATTACACCCCTGGGGAGCGTCAGGTGCAGTTCGAGCTCAAGGGCTGGCGTATCCGCCCGCTGATTTGCTACGACCTTCGCTTCCCGGTGTGGAGCCGCGATGCCCAGGACACCGACCTGCTGCTGTACACCGCCAACTGGCCCGCTGCCCGTCGCCAGCACTGGAACCGCCTGTTGCCGGCGCGGGGCATCGAGAACCTGTGCTATGTGGCTGCGGTGAACCGTGTGGGGACCGACGGCAAAGGGTTTGCGTATTCCGGCGACAGCCAGGTGCTGGATTTCCAGGGCGAGAGCCTGTTGAGCGCCGGTGAGGCGGACGGCGTGTTCACGGTGGTGCTCAGCGCAGCGGAGTTGGCCGCTTACCGCACCAAATTCCCGGCCAACCTGGACGCCGACACCTTCGACCTGCATTGACTGGCGGCTGCTGTCGGCAGGTACCCGGCTACCCTAGTACACATCCCGCCGATAGCGCCCGTCCTCGATCAGTTGCTGCACAGCTGCCTCGCCCAGTATGCCGTTGAGCGCCGCATCCACACCCGCGGCCATGCCTTGCAGGCTGCCGCAGACATAGATGCAGGCACCCTCGGCCACCCAGCGCCGCAGTTCATCGGCCTGCTGCAGCAATACATCCTGCACGTACACCTTTTCTGCCTGGTCACGGGAGAAGGCCAGGTCCAGGCGCGTGAGGTCGCCACTGGCCAGCCAGCTTTGCAGCTCACTGCCACACAGCAGGTCATGTGCCCGATTACGCTCGCCGAATAGCAGCCAGTTGCGCTGCTCGCCCGCGCTGATCCGTGCGCGAACCAGGCTGCGTAACCCCGCAAGGCCAGTGCCATTGCCAATAAGCACCATCGGCGCGGCAGTTTCCGGGAGGTGGAAGCCGCTGTTGCGGCGCAGGCGCAGGGTGAGTGAGCCATTCAGGGGCAGGTATTCGGTCAGCCAGCCCGAGCCCAGGCCCAGTTGCCCATTGGTGTGTCGCTCCTGGCGCACAATCAGCTCCAGCACGCCGTCGCTGGCGATTGAGGCAATCGAGTACTCGCGGGTGCCGATGGGCACCAGTGCCTCCACCAGTGCTTGCGGGTGCAGGCCCACCAGATGATCCCGGCGCATCGGCAATTGCCGGCCCGCCAGCGCCTGGGCCAAGGTTTCGGTCAGGCCGCCCAGTTGCACTGGGGCCATGGCATCCAGCGCCAAGCCCTTGAGAAATGCCTCGACCCGGCAAGGGCCGTTGAGCGGCAGGACCTCCACCAAGTCGCCGGCTTCCCAAGTCGCAGGCTCCTGCGGCTGCAAGCCCAGCAGGTAGACCGGCTGCCCCAGGCTGCCCGGGTTCAACAGTGTGCGGCTGACCAGTGACCAGCTACCGAAGCTCGGCGGTTGCCACGCTGTCACCGGCTCCGCCCCGGTCAGGCGTGTCAGTGCCTGCTGCCATTGCTGCAAGGCCGCAGGGTCGGCGCTGTCCACCTCGACCGGGCTGAATGCGCAGGTGGCCCCACGCTCACCCAGCCAGCCCTGCAGGCGGCGGGCGAAGCCGCAGAAGTGTGGATACTGACGGTCGCCCAGGGCGAGCAGGGCATAGCTGAGGTGGTTCAGTGCCAAGGCCTTGCCCAGTACATTGCGCTCGAAGCCCCGGGCGCTGTCCGGCGCCTCACCGTCACCGAAGGTGCTGACCACGAACACGGCACGCCTGGCCTGGCGCAAATCCTCCTCTGTCAGTGTACCCAGCGCCCGCACCTGCACAGCCAGGCCTGCCGCCTGAAGCTGGGCGGCGGTCTGCCAGGCCAACTGCTCGGCAAAGCCGCTTTGGCTGGCGAAACCGACGAGCCAGCCGTCGCCCGCCGTGTTCGCAATGGCTACATTGCCCCGGGCTGCGCGTACCTGGCGCTTCTTGCGGCGCCGGTCCAGGTACAACAGCCAGCCGGTGACGAAGAACACCGGCATGGTCAGGCTGGCGATGGTCAGGGCGATACGCCCCACCAGGCCGAAATACTCGCCCACGTGCAGGGCATAGACACTCTGCAGCAGCTGGGCCTTGAACGACTTGTCGGTGTAGCGCTCATGGCGCTGCACTTGGCCGTTGGCCGGGTCCAGCACAAGTGTATTGAATGCCCGGGGGTGCTCGGCATCGGCCTGCAGGTAGAACAGGTTGGCGGGTTGCCCACCCACAGGGGGCAGGCGCAGGTTGTAGCTGGCCAGCCCAGGGCCGGCAGCGTTGCTGAGGGTGGCCCAGATGGCGTCGTAATCGACCACCAGCGGCGGGGCGTTCTTGTCGACGTGTTGGGGGCCGTGGCGGCCACGGCCTTCGCCGCGTTTTTGCTGCTGGCCTGCGGCCGGGGCATCGGCCAGCAACCTGTTGAGGCCCTCCCGGTACCATTCGTAGGACCAGAACAAACCGGTAAGCGCGAACAGCAGATAGAACAGCAGGCACCAGGTACCCGCCACGGCGTGCAGGTCCCAATTGAATGCGCGGCCTTTCTTGGCCCAGTCGAAGGTAAGCCAGGTGCGCCAGTCCAGGGCCTTGCGTGGCCAGCGCAGGTACAGCCCGGACAAACAGAAGAACACCAGCATCAGGGTGCAGGCGCCGGTGATCTGCCGGCCGGTGTCACCCATGGCCAGAAACCGGTGCAGGTTGAGCATCAGGCTGAAGAAGCCCTGGCCCGCCACGTCCCCCTTCAGCTCACCGGTGTAAGGGTCGGCATAGCGCAGTTCGCCGCGGCGCTCGCCTGGCGCGGGGGTGAAGAATACGCGGGCCGCATCACCCTCACGCACATCCACCCATAGCATTGCCACCTTGTCCTGCTGCTGGGCCTCTACGCGTTTGACCAGTTCGGCAGGCGGCAATACACCTTCGGGCCGCACCTCGACCCGCAGCACCTCGCCATTGAACGCGCGTAGCAGTTCTTCCTGGAACGAATACAGGGCGCCGGTGATGCCCATCAACGCCAGCACCAACCCCGCGGTGATGCCAAACAACCAGTGCAGTTGGAACAGCGTCTTCTTCACCACCATCGATCACCCTGTGTACGGCCGCATAGGCGCGGCGCCCGGGGATGTTAATGGAAGTGATAGTGGCCAGCAATTGAGATTGGTTAACATTCGTGAGGCTTTACAATCTTTACAGCCCCAGGGGTTAAAACCCGTCTGCTACACCGCCTGCGAAGGCAAGGCCCCAACGAAAACGGGGCCTTGCGGCCCCGTTCGGTGTTACAGGTAGTAGGACTTCAGCGGCGGGAAGCCGTTGAATTCCACAGCGCTGTAACTGGTGGTGTAGGCACCGGTGGACAGCCAGTACAGGCGGTCGCCAATGGCCAGGTTCAGCGGCAGGCCGTACTTGTAGTGCTCGTACATGATGTCGGCACTGTCGCAGGTGGGGCCGGCGATGACCACTTCTTCCATCTCGCCCTTTTTCTCGGTCCAGATCGGGAACTTGATGGACTCGTCCATGGTTTCGATCAGGCCAGAGAACTTGCCCACGTCGGTGTACACCCAACGCTCCACGGCGGTACGAGACTTGCGCGCTACCAGCACCACTTCACTGACCAGAATACCGGCGTTGGCGATCAGCGAGCGGCCTGGCTCCAGAATGATTTCTGGCAGGTCATCACCAAAGTCTTCCTTCAGGAAGCGGATGATTTCCTCGGCATAGGTTTCCAGGCTGTTGGTACGGGTGATGTAGTTGGCCGGGAAGCCACCCCCCATGTTGATCAGCTTCAGTTCGATGCCGTCTTCTTCCTTCAGGCGCTCGAAGATCACCTTGACCTTGGCGATCGCGGCGTCCCACACACTGATGTCACGCTGCTGGGAACCCACGTGGAAGGAAATGCCGTAAGGCACCAGGCCCAGGTCACGGGCCAGGATCAGCAGGTCCATGGCCATGTCGGTCTGGCAGCCGAATTTGCGCGACAGCGGCCAGTCAGCCGTGGTGGAACCTTCGGTGAGGATGCGCACGTACACTTTCGAGCCCGGTGCGGCCTTGGCGATGTTGCGCAGGTCGGCTTCCGAATCGGTGGCGTACAGGCGCACGCCCTTCTCGAAGAAGTAGCGGATGTCCTTGGACTTCTTGATGGTGTTGCCGTAGCTGATACGGTCGGCGCTGACGCCGCGGTCCATCACCTTGTCCAGCTCGTAGATGGAGGCGATGTCGAAGTTCGAGCCTTTGTCCTTGAGCAGGTCGATGATCTCGACCGCTGGGTTGGCCTTGACCGCGTAGTAGACCTTGGCGAATTCGAAGCCGGCGCGCAGGTCGTCGTAGGCCTTGCTGATCATCTGGGTGTCGATGAGTACGAACGGCGTTTCCTGCTTGTCGGCAAAAGCCTTCATTTTCTGGAAGGTGTCGCGTGCGAAATAATCTTCGACCTGGATCGACATGCTCAGGGACTCCATGGGCAAACTGAAAATTTAAGTGGCTGCAAACTGAACGCCCTCCGTATCCCCACTTTGGTTCGCCTACTCAGTACTTGAGCCGGATGGATCGTTTCCAGCATGGACGTTCGGCGCGCACTTTAGGGCGTGAAGAATGCAGAATCAACAGGCAATCCCGGCGTGATCGCCGTGGATACACCCGCCACCCTTCGAATAACCGACTCGTATGACCGGCCGATGTTCCCCAGGCTGTTTCAAGCGTAAAGAATTGTGGAATAGCCCTGTTTCCAGGTGGTGTACACAGGCCCGCCCCCACAAGGACTTGCACGTTCTGGTGGGGGCAGCGCCGGTGGTGAGGGGCGCGGGGGTGTTCATATTTATGGCCACATTTATCGGGTACGGGCGTCCCGGTATTTGTGCATAAATTTTTTGTTACTGACCGGCGATTCCTCGTTTGCGGCTGGCAGGTGGCACGTTACGAGGCGGCCACCTCGGCCGGCGAGACGATACTGGTCTTCATCCCGCGGGAGCGCCCCGAACTCAGGTAGGCGGCGATCGACTCCTGGGTTACCTCGCCCAGGAACACCTGTTCGGCATCCAGTACCGGCAACCAGGCGCGGTTGAACTCGTACATGCGCGACAGCAGGATGCGCAGGTGCTCGTCGTGGGAGGCGGTGGCGTTGAAGGGGCGCAGGAAGTCGGCACAGGTACCTTGCTGGCGATGCATGTCGCGGCGGCGCACGTAGCCCAGTGCCTTGTTCTGGCCATCGGTCACCACCACGTAGCGGCGGTCGTGTTCGTCCAGCAGCTCCAGGGCTTCGCCTACCGGCGTCTGCGGGCTTACCGAGGGCGCGTTGTCTGCCGCGTCTTCGGCACGCACCAGCAACAGGCGCTTCAACGTGCTGTCCTGGCCGACGAAGTTGCTGACGAAATCGTCGGCCGGGTGCGCCAGCAAGGTATCCGGGTGGTCCAGTTGCAGCAGTTTGCCGGCGCGGAAGATGGCGATCTTGTCGCCCAGCTTGATCGCTTCGTCGATGTCGTGGCTCACCATGATCACCGTCTTGTTCAGCGCGCGCTGCATTTCGAAGAACTCGTTCTGGATCATCTCGCGGTTGATCGGGTCCACCGCGCCGAACGGTTCGTCCATCAACAGCACCGGTGCATCTGCCGCCAGGGCACGGATCACGCCGATACGCTGCTGCTGGCCACCGGACAGCTCGCGGGGGTAGCGCTGCAGGTATTGCTTGGGTTCAAGCTTGATCATGTGCATCAGCTCGCGGGCGCGGTCGTGGCAGCGCTGCTTGTCCCAACCGAGCAGCCGTGGCACCACGGTGATGTTCTCTTCGATGGTCATGTTGGGGAACAGGCCGATCTGCTGGATCACGTAGCCGATGTGGCGACGCAGGGTCACCTCGTCCAGGCCGCTGGTGTCCTCGCCATTGATGAACACCTGCCCGGACGTAGGGGTAATCAGGCGGTTGATCATCTTCAGCGTGGTGCTCTTGCCGCAGCCCGAGGGGCCAAGGAACACGCAGATCTCGCCTTCGTTGACGGTGAGGCTGACCGCGTCCACGGCTTTGACATCCTTGCCGTTGGCGTTGAAGGTTTTGCTGAGGTTTTTCAGTTCGATCATGAGCGCATTCCTTCTGGAGTCAGGGCACGTTGCAGGGTTTGCAGCAGCAGGTCGGCAATGATTGCCAGCAGGCTGACCAGTACGGCGCCAACCAGCAGCATCGACATGTCGCTGCGGCTGATGGAGGTGAGGATGAGCACGCCAAGGCCGCCCGCGCCGATGGTGGCGGCGATGGTCATCACGCCGATGTTCATCACCACGGCGGTACGCACGCCGGCCAGGATCACCGGTACGGCGATGGGCAATTCGACCATGCGCAGGCGCTGGCCAAAGGTCATGCCGATACCGCGCGCGGCTTCACGGATGCCTGGCTCGACGTTGGTCAGCGCCAGGTAGGTGTTGCGCAGAATGGGTAGCAGTGAATAAAGGAACACTGCCGTGATCGCCGGCAGCGGGCCCAGGCCCTGGCCGAACTTGGAGTAGAACGGCAGCAGCAACCCGAACAGGGCGATGGAGGGGATGGTCAGCAGCACCGTGGCGCTGGCCTGCAGCGGGCCGGCCAGGAACGGGAAACGGGTCATCAGGATGCCCAGCGGCACGCCGATGAGGATGGCCAGGCCCACGGCGATGCCCACCAGCATGATGTGCTGCCAGGTCAGTTGCAGGACCAATGCCCAGTCCAGGTGGGCGAACGTGTCGAACAGGCTCATGGGGTCACCTCGTGCAAGGGATGCTCACGCAGGAAGGCGGCGGCCACCGAAGACGGGCTCTGGTGCTGGACGTCGACCTTGGCGTTGAGCTGGCGCATGGTCTCGTCATCCAGTTGGTCGGCCAGGGGCGCCAGCAGCTCGGCGAGCTGGGGGTGGGCGTCCAGTACGGCTTTGCGGATCACCGGCCCTGCGGTGTAGTCAGGGAAGTAATGCTTGTCGTCTTCCAGCAGCTTGAGCTCGAACGCGTTGAGCCTGCCGTCAGTGGTGTACACCAGCCCTGCGAACACCTGGTTGTTGCGCAGGGCGGTATAGACCAGCCCTGCATCCATCTGCCGGATGTTGGCCCGGCCCAGGTGCATGCCGTAGCGCGCCTGCAGGCCATCAAGGCCGTCCGGGCGGTTGGCGAACTCGGTGTCCAGCGCCACCAGGTGCTTGCGCGATTGCTCGGCCTCGAGCACTTCGTTCAGCTGGCTGATGGTGTTCACCTGCGGGTACTCACGGGCAACTTCACTGGGCAGGGCCAGGGCATAGGTGTTGCTGAACTTCGATGGCTTGAGCCATACCAGGCCCTTGCGTGCGTCCAGTTCCTTGACCTTGGCGTACGTGGCCTCGGGGCTGGGCATGCGCTCGTCGATGTGGTTGTACGACACCAGCGATACGCCGGTGTATTCCCACATCAGGTCGAGTTGGCCGGTTTCCTGGGCCTGGCGTGCCAGGCTGCTGCCCAGGCCGCCGGTGACGCGAACGTCAAAGCCGTTGGCGCGCAGGTATTGGGCGGTGATTTCGGCCAGCACGGTCTGTTCGGTGAACACCCGGGCGCCGATACGGATCAGCGGTTTTTCCGCTGCCTGGGCAAAACCTGACAACAGCAGGCCCGCGCCCAGGAGCAAGGCGATAACTTTTTTCATGGGTTCCCTCAAGTGGTCAGGCCAGGCCGCGTTCCAGCCAGCGTCTGCTGGAAAAACTCACCAACGCATCCAGCAGTAGCGCCAGCAGTGCGGTGCAAGCTGCGCCAAGCAGCAACTGCGGTTGGTTGTTCAGGGCGATGCCAGGGAAGATCAGGCTGCCCAGGCTGTTGGCACCGATCAGAAACGCCAGCGGCGCAGTGCCCACATTCAGTGCCAGGGCCACCCGCACGCCACCGACGATGATGGGCACGGCGTTGGGCAGTTCCACCTGCCACAGTTGCTGGCGCGGCGTCATGCCGATGCCGGTGGCGGCTTCCTTGAGCGAGGCGGGTACGTTCTTCAGGCCTTCGTAGGTGTTGCGCACGATGGGCAGGAGGGAGGCGAGGAACAGGGCGAAGATCGCAGGCCCTGCGCCGATGCCCAGAACGCTGAGGGCGATGGCCAGTACGGCCAGGGGGGGGATGGTGTTGCCAACGTTGAAGAACTGCATGAAGCGCTCGGCTTTGTCGACCCTGTGCGGTCGACTCAAGGCAATGCCGGCGGGGATACCCACGGCCAATGCCGCCGCCATCGAAGCCAGCACCAGCACCAGGTGCGCTTGCAGGTAGAACGTCAGATCGTCGCGATAGCGCGCGATTGTGTCGAGGCCGATCCAGTGGACCAGCAGGGCCAGGATGACGAGCACGGTGGCCCATCCCAACAGCCCTTTTCCGTAGCGTTTCGCCACAGGTGGACTCCTTATTGTCGTCGGCGAGCACACTTCTTCTTGGCCGGCCCGATCGGGCGGCGGGTGGTGTGTTCGCGAGTAGCAGCGTGATGCCTGCAGGGCAGGGCGGTCATGCCATGAGTCGAGCCCCGTCAGGCTCGTGGATGCTGGTGAAACCAGCCCTGAACCGAGGTGGGTTGCAGGGGAGTGGACGTCTCCGGGGGGCATAAGGTTCCCATCTGAGGCGGCATTTGGCCAGCGCCCATTTCCCTTGCGGTTGCCAATTCCCTAAGCCTTTCACAGCGCTATAGCCCTTAAATATTGAGCTGTGAGGGTGCTCGCGCCCCCAGATAAAAAACTCATTCGGGAGGTTACTCAATGCTTGTTCATGACTATGACCGCTCCTTCGTCGCCCACGTGGCATGCTCGACACCGGGCTTGGAGGGGTTTCTGGATTGCGCAAAATTGGTAGTGCGCGGTGGGGAGGCGGCGCGCGTCGCCGATGACTGGCTGGTTGTGTCGTCACTGGTTGGCCGTGAACCTCACCGGTTCTGGTTCCGGTGCATGGTGGACGAAGCCAGGGGGCGTCGATACTACGACATCCAGTCCTGGAGCCGCCGTACAGGGCGGGACTTCAACTCGAAAAAACGCTACTTGGACCGTAATGGCAATGACTACGGTTGCCTGTACGATGAAAAGGTCGCAGATGAGCGATTATGGAAGGTGATGGCCCTGAACGAGCAAGGAGCCCTCGCAGGTATGGATCGCAGCTTGCAACCGGGTGATCACGTCGCAGCCCGTATCTGGACGCGGACTACCAACCTGGAGCTGTGCGCAACCGAGCGCGAGCACGTGGCAGATCATTGGTTCGCCTGTGCTCGCGCAGGTGAGGGTGAACCGCTCGACTTGCAGATCCGTATTACCGATATCGGTGAAGAACTACTGGACGACCATTGAGCCGCAACCGGCCTGTCGCCTGAACAGGCGGCACGCCGGTGCTTTGGCCCGCCTGTGAATTCGGGTATGATACTGCCCCTTTTCGATCCCAAGTCAGGCGATTTCCCATGACCAACCAGGCCGCCGAAGTCGCGAAGCGCCGCACTTTCGCAATCATTTCCCACCCCGACGCCGGTAAGACCACCATCACCGAGAAGCTGCTGCTGATGGGCAAGGCCATCTCCGTCGCCGGTACCGTGAAGTCGCGCAAGTCCGACCGCCACGCAACCTCCGACTGGATGGAAATGGAGAAGCAGCGTGGTATCTCCATCACTACCTCGGTGATGCAGTTCCCGTA
This sequence comes from Pseudomonas sp. S60, assembly GCF_016647865.1. Taxonomy (NCBI): domain Bacteria; kingdom Pseudomonadati; phylum Pseudomonadota; class Gammaproteobacteria; order Pseudomonadales; family Pseudomonadaceae; genus Pseudomonas; species Pseudomonas sp. S60. The sequence continues at coordinate 62,470 of NZ_JACVVH010000003.1, forward strand.
CCGCGAGCACATGATCAACCTGCTCGACACCCCCGGCCACGAAGACTTCTCGGAAGACACCTACCGTACCCTCACCGCGGTCGACTCGGCGCTGATGGTGCTTGACGGCGGTAAAGGCGTCGAGCCGCGCACCATCGCCCTGATGGATGTGTGCCGGCTGCGTGACACCCCCATCGTCAGCTTCATCAACAAACTCGACCGCGACATCCGCGACCCGATCGAACTGCTGGACGAGATCGAGGCGGTGTTGAAGATCAAGGCCGCGCCGATTACCTGGCCGATCGGTTGCTACCGCGACTTCAAGGGTGTGTACCACCTCACCGGCGATTACATCGTGGTGTACACGCCGGGCCACGGCCACGAACGCACTGAAGCCAAGATCATCCAGCAACTGGACTCCGACGAAGCCCGTGCCCACCTGGGCGATCAGTACGATGGGTTCGTCGAGCAGCTTGAGCTGGTGCAGGGCGCCTGCCATGAGTTCAACCAGCAGGAGTTCATCGACGGCCAGCTCACGCCGGTGTTCTTCGGTACCGCGCTGGGCAACTTCGGTGTGGACCATGTGCTGGACGCCGTGGTCGACTGGGCGCCGCGCCCGCTGGGCCGGGTGGCACACGAGCGCACCGTGGAGCCGGTGGAAGAGAAGTTCACCGGTTTTGTGTTCAAGATCCAGGCGAACATGGACCCGAAACACCGGGACCGCATCGCCTTCATGCGCATCTGCTCGGGCAAGTACGAAAAGGGCATGAAAATGCGCCATGTGCGCACCAACAAGGACCTGCGTATCGGTGATGCGCTGACGTTCTTCTCCTCCGAGCGTGAACAGCTGGAAGAGGCCTTTGCCGGCGACATCATCGGCCTGCACAACCACGGCACCATCCAGATCGGCGACACCTTCACCGAAGGCGAGGCGCTGGGCTTCACCGGCATCCCGCACTTCGCCCCGGAGCTGTTCCGCCGCGTGCGCCTGAAAGACCCGCTGAAGTCCAAGCAGTTGCGCCAGGGCCTGCAGCAGCTGGCGGAAGAAGGCGCCACCCAGGTGTTCTTCCCCGAGCGCAGCAACGACATCATCCTGGGCGCCGTGGGTGTGCTGCAGTTTGATGTGGTGGCCAGCCGTTTGAAGGAAGAATACAAGGTCGAGTGCGCCTACGAGCCCATCACCGTCTGGTCGGCGCGCTGGATCACTTGTGACGACAAGAAGAAGCTCGAGGACTTCCAGAACAAGGCCATGGAAAACCTGGCCATCGACGGGGGTGGTCACCTGACCTACCTGGCACCGACTCGGGTCAACTTGGCACTGATGGAAGAGCGCTGGCCTGACATCAAGTTCCGCGCTACCCGCGAGCACCACTGACAGCAGCCACAAGCCTCAAGCTGCAAGCTACAAGAAGAAGCGGACCTGTGTCGGGCCGCACTGCTTGCAGCTTGCAGCTTGTGTGGCTTGCAGCCGCTGTCAATTGCCGGCCTTGATGCTGGTCCATATCCGGGTGCGGATGCGGTCGATCTTGGCGGGCATGGCCTCCAGGGCGTAGAGCTTGCCCATCACCGCTTCGCTTGGGTAGATCATGCTGTTGCCCTTCAGGGCCGGGTCCACCAGGCCGTCAGCGTTCAGGTTGCCATTGGCGTACTGCACATGGTTGCTGATGTTGGCCATCACCTGCGGCTCCAGCAGGTAGTTCATGTAGGCATACCCTGCCTTTTCATCCGGTGCATCGGCCGGCATTGCCACCATGTCGAACCACAGCGGGGCTCCCTCCTTCGGGATCGAGTAGCCGACCTTTACCCCGTTATGCGCTTCCTCTGCGCGGTTCTTGGCCTGCAGTACATCCCCCGAGAAGCCCACCACGACGCAGATATCACCATTGGCCAGGTCGCCGGTGTACTTCGATGAATGGAAGTAGCTGATGTAGGGCCGTACCTGCATCAGCAGCGCCTTGGCCTTGTCGTAGTCCGCCGGGTTCTGGCTGTGGTGGGGCAGGCCGAGGTAGTGCAAGGCGATTGGCAGCAGCTCCGGGCCGTTGTCCAGCACCGCCACGCCGCACTGCTTCAACTTGCTCATGTACTCAGGCTTGAAAATCAGGTCCCAGGAGTCGACCGGTGCATTGTCACCAAGCACGGCCTTGACCTTGTCGATGTTGTAGCCGATGCCGGTACTGCCCCACAGGTACGGGAAGCCATACTGGTTGCCTGGGTCATTGACCTCCAGTGCCTTGAGCAGCACCGGGTTGAGGTTTTTCCAGTTGGGCAGCTGGGACTTGTCCAGGCGCTTGAGTGCCTTGCCCTGGATTTGCCGGGCCATGAAGTGGTTGGAAGGGAACACCACGTCGTACCCGGAATTGCCCGTCATCAACTTGCCGTCCAGGGTCTCGTTGCTGTCGTACACGTCATAGGTGGGCACGATGCCGGTGGCTTGCTGGAAGTTCTTCAGGGTGTCGGGGGCGACGTAGCTGGACCAGTTGTAGATCTTTACCGTTTCGGCGGCACCGGCCACGCTGGCGGCCAGCATCAGGGGGGCGATCAGGAGTGTGCGCATGTCGGGTTTACCTTGCTTTGTCTGTTGTTATCGAAGGCAGGCGATCAGCGGATCAGAAAATAAGCACGTACGTCTTGCGCACGGTTTCCTGGATGTCCCAGGTGCCGGTGCTGTTGGCCGGTAGCATCAGTGCGTCTCCGGCTTCTATCACCAAGGGCTCGCCACCGTCGGGGGTGAAGGTGCAGCGGCCTTTGATGAAATGGCAGAACTCTTGCTGCACGATCTGCCGCCTCCAGCGGCCCGGGGTGCATTCCCAGATACCGGTCTCCACCCCGTCGCTGCGTTCCACGCAGGTTACCGAGGTGACCGCCACCGGTTCGCCGAGCGGCACCGCCACCGGGTTGCTGGTTTGCAGCACAGCCGTGTCTGTCTGTTTGAACTGGGTGATGCTCATGAACGAGGTCCTGTCTGGGTGTAGGGAAGTCAGTGCATAAAGCCTTCCATGAAGTCCGCAAGGTGGCTGGCCAGGCGCCGGCGCCAAGGCGGGGTAGCCGGGTTGGCGAGGGTACGGTCCTCGTGGACGAAACTCTGGATGATGGCGTTGTAGCCCAGCCAGCGGCAGGGTTCGGGCGGCCAGCTGGCCAGGCTGGCGAGCGGGCGGTTGTCGTGCACCCAGGGCTGGCCGGTGAGGGCGTTGTGCTGGTTCAGAATCAGCGCCGCCAATGTGCGACCGCCCAGGTTGGTGGCCCCCACGCCCTCACCGCCATACCCGCCCGCCAGGGCAATGCCACGCTGGCGGTCGCACAGCATGTGCGGGCGGAAACGCCGGGCCATGCCCAGGTTGCCGCCCCAGGTGTGGGTAATGCGCGCGTGCTGCAACTGCGGGAACAGGTCGCTGAACAGGTAGCGGCGCAGTTCCACTTCATGGGCTTGGAGGTTGAAGTCGTCCCGCAGCCTGCCGCCAAAGCGGTAGCCGCCCCGTGCGCCGAAAACCAGGCGGTTGTCGGTGGTGCGCTGGCCATAGGTGACCTGGCGGCTGCCTTCGCTGAATGCCTGCCCCCGGTCCAGGCCGATTTCATCCCACGTGGTGTCGGGTAGCGGCTCGGTGGCGACCAGCAGGCTCTGTACCGGCAGTTGATGCTTGCCCAGCGGTGGCAGGCTGGCAGCATAGCCTTCCACTGCCGGCACGATCCACTGGCAGCGGATGCGTGCCAGGGGCGTGCTGACCTCGCCCGACCGCCAGTCAAGCGCGGGCGTGTTCTCATAAATAGGCACCCCCAGGGCTTCTACAGCACGGGCAAGGCCGCGGGCCAGCTTCGCCGGTTGGATGGTGGCGGTGTGCGGGCTGTAGATGGCGCCATAGGCATTGCTGATACGCACCTGGGCGTCCAGCTGCTCGGGGCTTAGCCACCGGTAGTCGTCCTCGGTCATGCCTTGGCGATACAGGTCGTCGAGGTAGGCGCGCAGGCTGCGCTCCTGCTCGGGGTAGCGGGCGGCGCAGTACAGCACGCCCCCCTTGCGGTAGTCGCAATCGATGCCCTCACGCTGCAGCACGGTACCGACCTCGTCGGGAATGGCGTGCAGCAGGTTGATGCTGGCCCGGCGTTGTTGCGGCGAGAGGCTCGCCAGCAGGCGGTCCTCACCCAGCAGGTTGCCCATCAGCCAGCCGCCATTGCGCCCTGACGCGCCGAAGCCGGCGATGTTGGCCTCGATCACCACGATGTTCAGCTGCGGCGCCTGGCGCTTGAGGTAATAGGCGGTCCACAGGCCGGTGTAGCCGGCGCCGATGATGCACACGTCTGCCTCGAGGCTCTCGCGCAGGGCCGGGCGAGCGCACAGCGGCTCGTCAAGCTGGTCCATCCACAAGCTCAGGCTGCGCAGGGGTTGCATTGGGGCGGGCTCCACATCCGGCGGGGTATGTGGCGATCCTAGTGGCGAACCCCGGCGGTTGTCTTACGTGCGTGCACGCAGGGAAATCTGCTTCAGGTACGCCTTGGGCGTAAGGCCGGTGTGTTCGCGGAAGCATTTATAGAACGCCGACAGCGAGTTGAAACCGGCGTTGAACGCCAGGTCGTCGATGGGCGTGGTGGCGCTGTCCTCGTCCAGGGTCGCCATCAGGTGATGCAGGCGCGCCTGGTTCACATAGCGGTAAAAGCTTTGCCCCAGCACTTGGTTCAGCAGGTAGGAGATCTGGTTGCGGCTGTAGCCGCTGGCGTTGGCCACCTGCTGCAGGTCCAGTTCCGGGTCCAGATAGGGGCGATGCCCCTGGAAGTAATGCTCCAGGTCCTGGGCCATGGTCGACAGCTGGCGGGGTGAAAGGCCCAGGCGGCTGGTGGCCGGGCGTAAACCACCGCCGCTGTGGGGGCTGCCGCCCTGGCGCACCAGGGTAGCGTATTCATTCACCCGCCAGATCAGCCCGTCCCGGACCGTGATCGCTTCGCTGGACTGGAACGCCACCAGCCCATCCCCCCCTTGCACGGTGACTTGGTACTGGATGAATGCGGTACAGCCGTCAACGCGTATCCGGTCGCTGTGCACGATGTCTTCCCCGGTCGCGTGGGGCAGGCAGGCGCGCACGTAGTCGCGCAGGTCCTGGTACCCCAGCACGCGGTTCTGGAAGAAGTCGTGGTACTGGACATCGGGGTGATACAGGGCAAGCACGCCATCGAGGTCACGGTACTTCCAGCACAGGTGGTAGCGCAGGACGGTATCGGCAGTGAGCGGCGTCTGGGCCGGGCCATCGGGTAGGGTCATGGGCAAATGATGCCTCGTCGCCCGGCTTGCCACAAGAATGCAGAACACCTGACCCCAGCAGCCCATTCGCGCATTTTGCACGATGAAAAAATGGCGTTTTTTTATAAGTGCTTGATTTGTATAGACGTCATTTTTTGTGACAACTGGCACAGCCGCTGCAACGTTTACTGCGCGAATGGACTTCTCGCTAACAACATACAGGCGAACACATCATGATCCCCTCTGCCGACTACTCCGTTGTCGATACACAAAGCCGCTCAGGTGTTTCCTGGGCGGCGATCTTCGCTGGCGCCGCTGCTGCAGCCGCCGTATCTCTCATACTGGTGGTGCTGGGTGCGGGGCTTGGCTTTGCGGCCACCTCGCCCTGGGCCAATGAGGGGGCAAGCGCGAAAGCCTTGGGCATTTCCACCATTGTCTGGTTGTTGGTGACGCAGATCATCGCTTCCGGCCTGGGTGGCTACCTGGCCGGTCGCCTGCGCGTCAAATGGGCGAACCTGCATGGCGATGAAGTGTATTTCCGTGACACTGCGCATGGCTTCCTGTCCTGGGCTGTCGCCACGCTGGTGGCGGCCATGCTGATACTGGGCACCGCAGGCAACCTGGTAGGTGCCGGCGCCAGTGCTGCGTCGCAGGCAGCAGGTGTAACGGTAGCGGCAGGCGGTGCCGCGGCTTCGCAAGCCTCTGACGACTCCCTGGGCTACTTCGTTGATGGCCTGTTCCGTGGCGAAGGCCCGGCACCGGTCAGCGATGACGCTGCCAATGGTGTAGCGGCCCGCATTCTGGCCAAGGGTGCTGCCGGTGACGGTGCGCTGGCCCCGGAAGACCGCGCCTACCTGGCACAGCTGGTGGCTCAACGTACCCGCATGACCCAGGCTGAAGCTGAAGCCCGTGTTGATCAGGTGATGGCTCAGATCCAGCAGCTCAAGACCGACGCCAAGCAGGCGGCCGACACCGCTGCCAAAGTGGCCGCATGGACTGCCCTGTGGACCTTCGTCGCCCTGCTGTGCGGCGCCTTCTTCGCCAGCGTCGCCGCCCTGTACGGTGGCCGTCGCCGCGATCACGTGCAGTGGGTTGAAGGCGACTACGTCGCTCACCGCACCATTCAACGATAAGCAAGGAGAATAACTATGCGCTCGATTCTACTGTGGATGCTGGGTATCCCAATTCCAATCATCATTCTTATCGCATTGTTCGTGCACTGATCGCTGCACTGACAACATGCACTGAATACAAAAGGGCCGCTGCAAGCGGCCCTTTTGTTTTTGCCTGGCGGCCTGAACCGGCGGCCTGATTCGTTACAGGAACTGCTCGGCGTAGTGGCACGCCACCTGCCGCGTGCCTACCTGCCGGAACCCTGGCAGTTCCTTGCTGCACCGGTCTGTGGCATAGGGGCAGCGCTTGTGGAACGCGCAGCCCTCAGGCGGGTTCAACGGGTTGGGCAGTTCACCGGCAATGCGGATGCGCGGCTTGAGCGGGTCCGGGTGGATAGCCGGTGTGGCTGACAACAGTGCCTGGGTGTAAGGGTGCAACGGCTTTTCGTAGATGTCGGCCTTGGGCCCCATTTCTGCCGGCCGGCCCAGGTACATCACCAGCACCTGGTCCGCCACGTGCCGCACCACCGCCAGGTTGTGCGAGATGAACACATAGCCGGTACCGAACTGCTGCTGCAGGTCCATGAACAGGTTCAGCACCTGGGCCTGGATCGACACGTCCAGTGCCGAGGTCGGCTCGTCCGCCACCAGCACCTTGGGTTGCAGCATCATTGCCCGGGCCAGGGCGATGCGCTGGCGCTGGCCACCGGAGAACATGTGTGGATAGCGCTGGTAGTGCTCCGGGCGCAGGCCCACCTGTTCCATCATCTTCTGCACTTTTTCACGGCGCTCGGCTTTGCTCAGCGACGTGTTGATCAGCAGCGGCTCGGCCAGCTGATCACCAATCTTCTGGCGTGGGTTCAGCGACGCGTAGGGGCTCTGGAACACCATCTGCACATCGCGCCGCAGCTGCTTGCGCTCGGCCTTGCTGGCGCCGTTGACCTCGGTGCCGGCAATCTGCAGGGAGCCGGAGGTGGGTTGCTCGATCAGGGTCAGCGCACGGGCCAGGGTCGACTTGCCACAGCCGGACTCGCCCACCACTGCCAGGGTCTGGCCGGCTTCCAGCTCGAACGACACACCGTTCAGTGCACGTACCAGGGCATGGCCCTTGAACAGCCCGCGAGACACTTCGTAATGCCGGGTCAGGTCCCGGGCGGATAGAACGACGGCCATCACGCCACCTCCTGGTTCAGCGGGTAGAAGCAACGGGCTTGGCTGTGGGCCTTGGCCTCCAGGGCCGGGCGTTGTTGTCGGCAGTTGTCCTGTACATAGGGGCAGCGGGGCGACAGCAGGCAGCCCTGTGGCCGGTCATAGCGGCCAGGCACGATGCCGGGCAGCGTGGCCAGCCGCTCGGCGCCGGCGCTGTGCTCGGGGATCGCTGCCAGCAGCGCCTCGGTGTAGGGGTGGGCCGGGATGTCGAACAGTTCCGGCACCTGGCCCACCTCCACGGCCTGGCCTGCGTACATCACGCACACGCGCCGGGCCGTTTCGGCAACCACCGCCAGGTCGTGGGTAATCAGGATCAGCGCCATGTTGCGCTCCTGCTGCAGGTTCACCAGCAGCTCCATGATCTGCGCCTGGATGGTCACGTCCAGGGCCGTGGTGGGTTCGTCGGCAATCAGCAGTTTCGGCTCGCCGGCAATGGCCATGGCGATTGCCACCCGCTGGCTCATACCGCCCGACAGCTGGTGAGGGTAGGCATCCAGGCGGCTTTCTGCGGCCGGGATCTCGACCTTGTTCAGCAACTCGAGGGCACGCTGGCGCGCCGCCTTGCCCTTCAGGCCCAGGTGCTGGCGCAGCACTTCTTCAATCTGGTAGCCCACGGTGTAGCTGGGGTTGAGGGCGGTCATCGGGTCCTGGAAGACCATGGCGATGTCCTTGCCCACCACCTTGCGCCGCTGGCGGCCGCTGAGGGTGAGCATGTTGGTGCCGTCGAAGGTCAGGGCGTCGGCGGTAATGCGCCCGGGGGCGTCGATCAGCCCCATCAGGGCCATCATGGTCACCGACTTGCCAGAGCCGGACTCGCCGACGATGGCCAGGATTTCCCCGGCCTGCACGCTCAGGTCCAGGCCGTCGACCACGGGCACCGCATTGGCGTCGCCAAAGCGCACGTTGAGGTTGTTGATTTGCAACAGTGACATGGGCGTGCTCCTCAGGCGGCGTTCTTGAGTTTCGGGTCCAGCGCATCGCGCAGGCCGTCGCCCATCAGGTTGATTGCCAGCACGCTGAGCAAAATGGTCAGGCCGGGCAGGCTCACCACCCACCAGGCGCGCTCGATGTAGTCGCGGGCAGAAGCGAGCATGGTGCCCCACTCAGGCGTGGGTGGCTGGACACCCAGGCCAAGGAAGCCAAGGGCTGCCGCGTCGAGAATGGCTGAAGAAAAACTCAGCGTGGCCTGCACGATCAGCGGGGCCATGCAGTTGGGCAGTACGGTGACGAACATCAGCCGCCCCAGCCCGGCACCGGCCAGGCGCGCAGCGGTGACGTAGTCCCGGTTCAGTTCGCCCATGACGGCGGCGCGGGTCAGGCGTACGTACGAAGGCAGCGACACGATGGCGATGGCAATCACGGTGTTGATCAGCCCAGGGCCGAGTATGGCGACGATGGCCACCGCCAGCAGCAGCGAGGGCAAGGCCAGCATCACGTCCATCAGGCGCATGATCGAGGGGCCGAGCAGCTGCGGGAAGAACCCGGCCAGCAGGCCCAGCAGGATGCCCGGGATCAGCGACATCACCACCGACGACAGGCCGATCAGCAGCGACAGCCGCGCACCCTGGATCAGCCGCGAAAGCAGGTCGCGGCCCAGTTCGTCGGTGCCCAGGATGAACTGCCAGGTGCCGCCTTCAAGCCATACCGGCGGCGTTAGCAGAAAGTCGCGGTACTGTTCGCTGGGGTCATGCGGCGCGACCCAGGGTGCGAACAGTGCGCAGAACACCACCACGCACATGAATGCCAGGCCCATCACTGCGCCTTTGTTACGGGCGAAAGCCTGCCAGAATTCCTTGTAGGGCGAGGGGTAGAGCAGGCTGTGGTCTACCGGGCTTGCCGGCGACACGGGTTTTGCAATCGGGTTGTTCATGGCGTGGCCCTCAGCGCTGATGACGGATGCGTGGGTTGGCCAGGCCGTAGAGGATATCCACCACGAAGTTGACCAGAATCACCAGGCAGGCGATCAACAGGATGCCGTTCTGGACCACGGGGTAGTCACGGGCGCCGATGGCTTCGATCAGCCATTTGCCGATGCCCGGCCAGGAGAAGATGGTTTCGGTCAGCACCGCACCGGCCAGCAAGGTACCCACCTGCAGACCGAACACCGTGAGCACCGGGATCAGCGCGTTGCGCAAACCGTGCACGAACACCACGCGGGCCGGTGACAGGCCCTTGGCGCGGGCGGTGCGCACGTAGTCTTCGCGCAGCACTTCCAGCATCGAGGAGCGGGTCATGCGCGCGATTACCGCCAAGGGGATGGTGCCCAGCACGATGGCCGGCAGAATCAGGTGCATCACGGCATCCTTGAACGAGCCTTCTTCGTCGCTGAGCAAGGTGTCGATGAGCATGAAGCCGGTTTTGGGCTCGATGTCGTACAGCAGGTCGATACGCCCGGAAACCGGCGTCCAGCCCAGGCTCACCGAGAAGAACATGATCAGGATCAGGCCCCACCAGAAGATCGGCATGGAGTACCCCGCCAGGGACAGGCCCATCACCCCGTGGTCGAACAGCGAGCCGCGCTTGAGTGCGGCGATCACACCTGCCAGCAGGCCGACGATGCCGGCGAACAGCAGGGCGGCCATGGCCAGTTCCAGGGTGGCCGGGAACAGGGTCATGAACTCGCGCCACACGCTCTCGCGGGTACGCAGCGATTCACCCAGGTCGCCTTGGGCCAGCTTGCCCACGTAGTCCAGGTACTGGGCCGGCAGCGGCTTGTTCAGGCCCAGGCGTTCCATGGCCTGGGCGTGCATTTCCGGGTCGACCCTGCGCTCGCCCATCATCACTTCCACCGGGTCGCCGGGGATCAGGCGTATCAGCGCGAAGGTCAGCAGCGTGATACCAAAAAACGTCGGTATCAGCAGGCCAAGGCGCCGGGCAATAAAACTCAACATCGTCGGGGTACCTCATCAGGCCGTGGGGCTGGCCGCCCTCACGGCAATGCCGCCGGTCCCCGTCTGGGTTGCCGGCGGTCGTTGTTGTTCTACTTCACCTTGGTGGTAGCGAAGTTGTTGGTGGTCAGGGGGCTGATCACATAGCCCTCCACGTTGTCACGCATGGCGGTGAACACCTTGGGGTGGGCCATGCTGATCCAGGGTTGGTCGTCATCGTACACCTTCAATGCCTCGCTATAGAGCGTTGCACGCTCGTCGTTGTCGATCACCTCGCGGGCGCGGGTAATCAGTTGCTGGAATTTCGAGTTGCACCAGCGGGCATAGTTCTCGCCGTTCTTGGCCGCCTCGCAACTGAGCAACGGGGTAAGGAAGTTGTCCGGGTCGCCGTTGTCGCCGGCCCAGCCGCTGGACACAAGGTCTGCCTCGCCTTTTTTGGCCCTGCGCAGCATCTCGGCCCATTCCATGACGCGGATGTCGAGCTTCAGGCCGATCTGCGCCAGGTCAGCCTGCAGCATTTCGGCAGACAAGCGTGGGTTGGGGTTGGTGGGGCCGCCGCCGTTGCGGGTGAACAGCGTGATCACGGTGCCCTCCGGCACGCCGGCCTGGCGCAGCAGGGCACGTGCCTGGTCGAGGTCGCGGGGCAGGTTATGGTTGGTGGTGTTGTAGCCCATCATGGTCGGCGGGTAGGGGTTCACCGCCACCAGCGCATTGCCCTTGCCGAACAGCTGGTCCACGTGGGTCTGGCGGTCGAAGGCCATGTTGATGGCCTTGCGCACGCGCACGTCGCTCAGGTACGGGTGCTGGGTGTTCATGGCGATGTAGCCGGTGACCAGCGCTTCGGTCTGCGCCACCTTCAGGTTGGGGTCCTTGATGATTGACGGCACGTCATCCGGTTTGGGGTAGAGCGCCACCTGGCATTCGTTGGCACGCAGTTTTTGCAGGCGCACGTTGCTGTCGGTGGCAATGGCGAAGATCAGCGCGTCGGCAGGCGGCTTGCCGCGGAAGTAGTCAGGGTTGGGCTTGAAGCGCACCTGGGCGTCCTTGTTATAGCGCTGGAAGATGAACGGGCCGGTACCGACGGGCTTGCTGTTGAGCTCGGCGGTTTTGCCGGCCTTGAGCAGCTGGTCGCCGTACTCGGCGGAATAGATGGAGGTGAAGGCCATGGCCATGTCCCGCAAGAACGGCGCTTCTGGGCGGGTGAGGGTGATGACTACGGTATGGTCGTCTGTCTTTTCCACCGATTTGAGCAATTGCTTGAAGGCCATGCTTTCGAAGTACGGGAAGCCGATGCTGGTCTTGTCGTGCCACGGATGGGCCGGGTCGAGCTGGCGACGCAGGCTCCACAGCACGTCATCGGCATTGAAGTCGCGGGTGGGGGTGAAGTAGCCGGTGGTGTGGAATTTCACCCCCTGGCGCAGGTGGAAGGTATAGGTCAGGCCGTCGGCAGACACCTCCCATCGCTCGGCCAGCGATGGCTGGATGTCGGTGGTGCCAGGCTTGAACTCGACCAGGCGGTTGAACAGTGTTTCGGAGGCTGCATCGAAGGTGACGGCGGTGGTGTACTGCACCACGTCGAAGCCTTCCGGGCTGGCTTCGGAGCATACCACCAGTGGTTTGGCCGCCAGCTGCGCGGTGGCGCCCATTATCATTGCGGCCACTGCCAGGCGCAGTGCCAGTGATCTGTTGACTACCTTGTGCATGGGTTGATGTCTCCCTGCGTGACTGATTCCAGCGTAGCTGCCCCGGCCCGCCAGGAAGCCGGCCGGGGCGGCTGCGGTCAGAGGATGTTGAACGGAATGGTGGTGACGACCCGGAACTCGTCCAGGCTGCCGTCGCCCTGGGCCTTGCTGGCCCGGTGCGTGGTGTAGGTGGCGCGGATACTGGTGTCTTTCAGCGGCCCGCTCTGCACCGCATAGCTGGTGCCGATACCCCACTCGTAATGGGTTTCGCCATCCAGGCCCCTCACGTCGTAGGCGGTGCCTCGGTAGTGGGTGCCGTCAATGCCCCAGCCGCGCGCGTTGTACAGGTTGAACTTGAGGCCTGGCACGCCGTAGGGCGCCATGTTCAGCACATAGGACAGCTGCAGCGACTTCTCGTTGGGGCCGTTGAAGTCCGACAGCAGCGAGTTGGCCAGGTAGATGCCATTGGTTTCGTGCAGATAGTCGAAGTACTCGTTGCCGTTGACCTGCTGCCAGGAGGCCGTCAGGGTGTGCGCCTGGTGCGTCAGGCCCAGCGACAGGCTGTAGGTATCGTTGTCGATCTGCCCCATCTTGCGGCTGCCGGCGTCCTTGGTCTTGTAGTAGTTCAAGCCGGTGGTCAGGCTTAGCACCCCGCTGTCGCCAAGCACATGGCTGGCGCCGAAGTAGTACTGGTTCCAGAAGTCGTCCACCTTGGTGGCGTACAGGCTGGTGGTCAGGCTCTTGAAGGGCTGGTAGTTGATGCCGGTGGTACTGGCGCGGTCGGTTTCCACGCCCAGGGCGCCGTACTCGCTGCGAAACTTGCTCAGGCTCTGCTCGGTGCGCGGCGATACCCGGTCGAAGGTGCCCACGTCGAACGTCAGGTTCTCGAACTCGGCGCTGTGCAGAAAGGCACCCTGAAAGCTCGACGGCAGGGCCCGGTTGCCGATGAAGGCGATCATCGGGGTGTCTACGGACTGGCGGCCCAGGGTAAGGGTGGTGTTGGACACCCGCGCCTTGACGTTGCCCAGGCCGAGCTTGCTCCACTGCCCCAGCGGGTCGCCATCGCTGTGGGTGAGGGTACGGTTGTTGGGCCCGGCGATGGCCTGGCGGCTTTGCTGCAGGGCGATGGCATTGTAGCCAGCAGCTTCCACGGCGAAGCCCACGGTGCCCTGGGTAAACCCGGAGCTGTAATTGAGGATGCTACCCTGCACCCAGTTCTCGCGGCTGTGTGTCGGGTGGCGGGTGCCGTCGCCTTTGTAGTACTTCCACAGCGGCGCGCGGGCGGCACGCTCACGGGCGTACCAGTTGCGCGTGCTGCCAGACAGGCTCTGGCCTTCCAGAAAGCCGCTGGCCTGGCTCTGCTCATTGCCTGAGGCAAGTGTGAGCGGTTGGTAGGCCTGGCTTTGCGGCTCGGCCTGGGCCACGGTGGTTGCGGCACCAATCGCTAGGGCGAGTGCGCTTGAAGTGAACAGTCTCACGTTGGAAGCTCCTTTTCATTTCTAGTTATTGCCGGCCTCGTGGGCCGGGTGGTTGCAGCGGTGTTGCCTGGGGCGCCATGGGATCGCCATGGCTGAAACAGGGCTTTACGCCTGCTGCGCAGGCCCGCCTTGCAGGTCCCTCCCCCCTGCAGGGCGGCGCGGCCGACGGCGCGTCAGTCGACGCTCACGCCAGAAAAGTTGTTGCGGCCGAATGGGCTCACCTTGAACCCGCTCACCTGGGTGCTCAGGGGCTGGTTGACGGTTGAATGGGCGACGGGGGTGATGGGCACCTGTTGCTTGAGCCGCTGTTGGGCCTGCTGGTACAGCGTGGTGCGCTGGGCTGGGTCGGTGACCTGCTTGGCACGCTTGACCAGGCTGTCGTACTGCGGGTCGCACCACAGCGAGTAGTTGTTGCTGCCGATGGCATCGCAGCTGTAGAGCGTGCCCAGCCAGTTGTCCGGGTCGCCGTTGTCGCCGGTCCAGCCGATCAGGGCCACGTCGTGCTCACCACTCTTGAGGCGTTTGACGTACTCGCCCCACTCGTAACTGACGATGCGCACCTTGAAGCCCAGCTTGCTCCAGTCCGCCTGCAGCATCTCGGCCATCAACTTGGCGTTAGGGTTGTAGGGGCGCTGCACGGGCATGGCCCACAGGGTGATTTCGGTACCGGGTGCCACCTTGGCCTGCTCCAGCAGTTGCCGGGCTTTTTCCGGGTCGTAGGGGGCGTCCTTGATGCGCTCGTCATACGACCACTGGGTAGGCGGCATGGCATTGACCGCCCGCTGCCCGGCCTCCTGGTACACCGCCTGCAGGATGGCCTGCTTGTTCACCGCCATGTCCATGGCCTGGCGTACTTCCAGGCGGTCAAAGGGTGGATGCTGGGTGTTATAGGCGATGTAGCCCAGGTTGAAGCCTGCCTGCTGCATGACCTGCAGCTTGCTGTCCTGGCGCAGCGCTGGCAGGTCGGCCGGGCGTGGGTGCAGGGTGACCTGGCATTCGTTGCGGCGCAGCTTCTGGATCCGCACCGACGGGTCGACGTTGATCGAGAACACCAGGTTGTCGAGCTTCACGTTTTCCGGCGCCCAGTAGCTCTGGTTGCCCTTGTAGCGAATCTGCGAGTCCTTCTGGTAGCGCTGGAACACGAACGGGCCGGTACCGATAGGGTGCTGGTTGATGTCGCTGGGGCGGCCGCTTGCCAGCAATTGTTCGGCGTACTCGGCAGACAGAATGGAGGCAAAACTCATGGCCAGGTTCTGGATGAACGCCGCATCGACCGTGTTCAGGGTGAACACCACGGTCATCGGGTCGGTCTTTTCGACGCGGGCGATGTTCTTGTCCAGGCCCATGCTGACGAAGTAAGGGAACTCGGTGGGGTAGGCCTTGCGAAACGGGTGAGCCTTGTCGTGCATGCGGTTGAAGGTGAACAGCACGTCATCGGCGTTGAAGTCGCGGCTGGGGGTGAACCCCTTGTTGCTGTGAAACTTCACCCCTTCGCGCAGGTGGAAGGTGTAGCGCAGGCCATCATCGGAAACCTCCCAGTGGGTGGCCAGCGCCGGCTGCACCGCGGTGGCGCCGCGTTCGAACTCCACCAGGCGGTTATAGAGGGGCTCGGCGGCATCGTTGTCGGTAGCCGTGGTGTATTGGGCGGTATCGAAACCGGCAGGGCTGCCCTCGGAGCAGAACACCAGGTTGCGGGCCTGCAGCGCAGGGGAAAGGCCCAGCACGCCCAGGGCGAGCAGGGTGGTGAAGCAGGTAGCGTTACGCATGGCAAATCCTTGTGCGTCAGGGTTGCACCGCCGTGTGGCAGGAATGGCGGCAACAGTTCGTCGACCCCGCAGCCAGAGGCGGCCGGGCAACACGTTGACTAGCGGAAAACCCGGGCACCCGATGCTGGCGGGTGCCCGATCAGGCTATTGGTCCACGCTGACGCCGTAGAACGCGTTCAGCGAGAAGGGGCTGATCTTGAAGCCCTTCACCTTGGCGCTCATGGGTTGGTAGACGGTGGAGTGGGCGATCGGGGTGATCGGCACCTGCTCCTTGAGGATGTGCTGGGCCTGTTTGTACAGCTCGGTACGTTTGGCCTGGTCGGGGGTGGCCTTGGCCTGTTTGATCAGGTCGTCGTAAGGCTTGTAGCACCATTTCGAGAAGTTGTTGCCGTCGACCGCATCGCAGCCGTACAGGGTGCCCAGCCAGTTGTCCGGGTCGCCGTTGTCGCCGCTCCAGCCAATCAGCATGGCGCCCTGTTCGCCGCCTTTGGAGCGCTTGATGTATTCGCCCCACTCGTAGCTGACGATCTTGGCCTTGATGCCGATCTTGGCCCAGTCTGACTGGAGCATCTCGGCCATCAGCTTGGCGTTGGGGTTGTAGGGGCGCTGCACGGGCATGGCCCACAGGGTGATTTCGGTGCCGTCCTTGATGCCTGCTTCTTTCAGCAGTTGCTTGGCTTTTTCCGGGTCGAAGGGGGCGTCCTTGATAGTGGTGTCATACGACCACTGGGTTGGCGGCATGGCGTTGACCGCCAGCTGGCCGGCGCCCTGGTACACCGACTCGATGATTTTCTGCTTGTCCACAGCCATGTCCAGCGCCTGACGCACCTTCAGCTGGGCCAGCGGGTTGGGCTCGTTGCTGCCCTTTACCTTGTCCATCACGTTGTAGGCGATGTAGCCGAGGTTGAAACCGGCCTGGTGGGGCATCTGCAGGTTCTTGTCGGCCTTCAGCGGCTCGATGTCGGCGGGGCGGGGGAACAGGGTGACCTGGCATTCGTTCTTCTTCAGCTTCTGCATGCGCACCGAAGCGTCAGTGGTGATGGCGAAGATCAGGTTATCGATCTTCACGTCATCAGGTTGCCAATAGTCCTTGTTGCCCTTGAAGCGGATCTGCGCGTCCTTCTGGTACTTGCTGAACACGAACGGGCCGGTGCCGATGGGCTTCTGGTTGATGTCGGCCGGCTTGCCCTGCTTGAGCAACTGGTCGGCGTACTCGGCCGACTGAATGGAAGCAAAGCTCATGGCCAGGTTCTGGATGAACGCGGCGTCGACGTCGTTGAGGGTGAACTTGACCGTGTGTTCGTCCAGTTTCTCCACCTTGGCGATGTTCTTGTCCATGCCCATGTCGGTGAAATAGGGGAACTCGGTGGGGTACGCCTTGCGGAACGGCTGGTCCTTGTCGAGCATGCGGTTGAACGTGAACAGCACGTCGTCGGCGTTGAAGGGCCGGCTGGGCTTGAAGTAGTCAGTGGTATGGAACTTCACGCCTTCGCGCAGGTGGAAGGTATAGGCCTTGCCGTCGTCGGACACCTCCCAGCGGGTGGCAAGGCCCGGCACCACTGCAGTGCCACCGCGCTCGAATTGGGTCAGGCGGTTGAACATGGTCTCGGCCGACGCATCGAAGTCGGTCCCGGTGGTGTATTGCCCCGGGTCGAACCCGGCCGGGCTGCCCTCCGAACAGAACACCAGGTTGGACGCGGCCAGTGCTGACGGTGCGCCGGTGAGCATGCCTGCGCCTAGCAGGAACGGAATGACTGCATGTTTGAGCATGATGGCCTCATTGTTGTCATTGTTCGGATGAGGTGGCCTCGTGAGCCGACCTGCGGATACTCATGCACGGCTGATTGCCAATGCAACAGGCACAAGGATAGATGGCACCAGAAAGGTAGTACGGCCGTACATGGATGTCGCATTCATGTAACTTTAGGCGAAGTTAAACGTTTGCGTTGGCAAAATGATGGCGTTTTTCGGATTATTTCTGCGCAGGGAATGATGTAGGACACATCTCAAATATGTGTAGGACAGGGCTGATATGTGCACCCAGACACGCAAAAGCCCGATCGCATTCACGACCGGGCCCCTGTTTACAGCGCGCTGCCTTCAGGGCATTTGCACCTCGATCAGGCCATCGGCGTTCATGCTGACTTCGCTGGTGCCGGCCTCGATGTCTGGCGCGGGTGCTGCTTCGTCAGCCGCCATGGCTTTCATCGCCATCGGTGCGCTGCGCAGGTACGGGCGTGGATAGCCGCTGCTGTTGAGGTTCAGGTTGACCACTTTGTAACCGGTACCGCCCAGGGCTTCGGTGGCCAGTTGCGCACGTGCCTTGAAGGCATCCACCGCATCCTTGAGCAGGGCGTCCTCGCTGGCTTTGCGGGTAGCCGGGGC
This sequence comes from Pseudomonas sp. S60, assembly GCF_016647865.1. NCBI lineage: Bacteria > Pseudomonadati > Pseudomonadota > Gammaproteobacteria > Pseudomonadales > Pseudomonadaceae > Pseudomonas > Pseudomonas sp. S60. The sequence continues at coordinate 80,196 of NZ_JACVVH010000003.1, forward strand.
GATGGAGAAGTCCATGCCGCCCATTTTCAGGTCCTGCAGCAGGTCGGCGGTCAATTGGGACAGGGCGGGGAAGTCAGCGCTTTCCAGGCGCAGTTCGGCGCGCTCGCGCCAGCCGGTGATCTTCTGGCCCTTGGTGTCGTAAACGGGGTAGCTGTTACGGCTGCCCTGGCTGATCTTGACGTCCTTGACCTGGCGCGACTGCTGCACGGCCTTGTTCATGGTTTCGGTGATCTGCTTGGCAAGCTTGCCTGGGTCGGTGTTCTGCGCTTCGCTGTACAGGGTCACGACCATCAGGTCGCGCGCCACTTCCTTGCTGACTTCGGCGCGCAGCGAGACCTGGTTGAAGCGCGGCTCATCGGCGGCCAGGGCCGGCAGGCTGGCGAGCAGACCACAGGACAGCAGAAGGGCGGCGCCGCGACGTTGAATTTGCATAAGGTGCTCCTTGGCAGAGAAAGGCGTGGGGTGTGGCCATCCATTCCACGCATGGCAGTCAGACCGGAAAACAGTGTAGTGGGTTCAGCGGTGCCATCGGCAACCTGTGACAAAGTGTGGCGCTTTGCCGCATTGCTGCAGCGAGGCGCCCGGCTTCGGTATACTCCAGCCGATTTTCTGGAGCACTCATCAGGAGAGCTCATGCTCGCCGCCGTACAACCGCTGTCCGCTACCCGCCAGAACCTCTGGCGCCTGACTGTCATCCGGGTTCTGGTCCTGGCCGCCCAGGCGGGTTCCGTGGGCGTGGCCTACTGGACCGAACTGCTGCCGCTGCCCTGGCTGTCGTTGGCTGGCACCTTGGCCTTGTCCTCGTTGCTGTGCGCGTTCACGGCCCTGCGCCTGCGCTTGTCGCTCCCGGTCACCGAACTGGAATACGCCCTGCAACTGGCCTGCGACCTGCTGATCCACAGTGCGCTGCTGTATTACTCAGGCGGTTCCACCAACCCGTTCGTGTCGTATTACCTGGTGCCTCTGGCGATCGCGGCGGTGACGCTGCCCTGGCTGTACTCGCTGATACTGTCCGGCATCGCGCTGACCGCCTACAGCCTGCTGCTGGTGCAGTTTTACCCGCTGGAAGGCCTGCCCCTGGCGCGGGACAAGATGCAGGTGTACGGCATGTGGCTGAGCATTGCCTTGGCCGCTGCGGTGATCACCTTCTTTGCCGCACGCATGGCCGAAGAGCTTCGGCGCCAGGAGCAACTGCGTTCCGAGCGGCGCGAAGAAAGCCTGCGCGACGAGCAATTGCTGGCGGTGGCTACCCAGGCTGCCGGCGCGGCCCACGAACTGGGCACGCCGCTGGCGACCATGAGTGTGCTGCTGAACGAAATGCGCCAGGACCACCACGACCCGCTGCTGCAGGAAGACCTGCAGATCCTTCAGGACCAGGTAAAGCTGTGCAAGCAGACCTTGCAGCACCTGGTGCGCGCTGCTGAAGCCAATCGGCGCCTGGCGCTGGTTGAGCAGGACGTGACCGCCTGGCTGGACGAGGCGCTGAACCGCTGGCACCTGATGCGCCCCGAAGCCAGCTACCGCTTCCAGCGCCTGCGCGATGGCCAGGTGCCCCGCCTGACCCCACCGCCAGACCTGACCCAGGCGTTGCTGAACCTGCTGAACAATGCTGCCGATGCCTGCCCCGATGACCTGGAAGTGCGCCTGGACTGGGACGCCCAGGACATCGTCATCAGCATCCGCGACCATGGCCCGGGTGTGCCACCGGCCATTGCCGAAGCCATTGGCAAACCTTTCATCACCACCAAGGGCAAGGGTTTTGGCCTGGGCCTGTTCCTGAGCAAGGCCAGCGTGACCCGTGCGGGTGGTTCGGTGAAACTCTATAGTCATGATCAAGGTGGCACCCTGACCGAATTGCGCCTGCCCCACGGCACGCGAGGAGAAGAAAGATGAGCGAAGAAAACCAGGTCGAAAGCGAAGAGCTGCCCCACCTGTTGCTGGTGGATGACGACGCCACCTTCACCCGGGTGATGGCCCGGGCCATGAGCCGTCGTGGCTTCCGGGTGAGCACCGCAAGCTCTGCCGAAGAGGGCCTGGTGCTGGCCCAGCAGGACCTGCCGGACTACGCCACCCTGGACCTGAAAATGGAAGGCGACTCGGGGCTGGTGTTGCTGCCCAAGCTGCTGGCCCTGGACCCGGAGATGCGCGTGGTGATCCTGACCGGTTATTCCAGCATCGCCACAGCGGTGGAAGCCGTGAAGCGCGGTGCCTGCAATTACCTCTGCAAGCCGGCCGATGCTGACGATGTACTGGCGGCGCTGCTGTCGGAGCACACCGACCTGGACACCCTGGTGCCGGAAAATCCCATGTCGGTCGACCGTTTGCAGTGGGAGCACATCCAGCGCGTGCTCAATGAGCACGAGGGCAATATCTCGGCCACCGCACGCGCCCTGGGCATGCACCGCCGTACCCTGCAACGCAAGCTGCAGAAGCGCCCCGTCCGCCGCTGAGTCGCTGCCCCTAGTTGGCGCGCGCCATGCACGCGCCGACCGGTGTATCATTAGCCGCCTAACGGTAACCCCCACCCGGATGGTGCGCGCATGCTTGCCCTTCTCGTCCAGACGCTGAACATTACGGCGCCTGTCTTTGCCATGCTGTTCATGGGCGTGCTGCTGCGGCGCATCAACCTTATCGACGACAACTTCAACCGTGTTGCCTCACAGCTGGTGTTCAACGTCTGCATGCCCGCGTTGCTGTTTCTGGGCATCTACCACGCCGACCTGGCCGCCGCAGTAAAACCAGGCGTGATGCTCTACTTCGTGATTGCCACCCTGGTCGGGTTTGCCATCGCCTGGGGCATGGCAGTATGGCGCAGCCCGGTGGCAGACCGTGGTATCTACACCCAGGGTGCGTTTCGCGGCAATAACGGCGTCATCGGCCTGGCCCTGGCAGCAAGCCTGTATGGGGACTACGGCATTTCTCTGGGGGCAGTGCTCGCCGGGCTGGTCATCCTCATGTACAACTCGCTGTCGGCGGTGGTGCTGGCGGTCTACAGCCCAGACCTCAAGTCCGATCCGTGGAGCATCTGCAAGAGCATCTTCAGGAACCCGCTGATCATCAGCGTGCTGGTGGCTACCCCCATGGCCTACGGCCAGGTACCGCTGCCCAACTGGTTGCTCACCTCGGGTGACTACCTGGCCCAGATGACCCTGCCGTTGGCGCTTATCTGCATTGGCGGCACCCTGTCGCTAACGGCGCTGCGCGACAGCGGCCGGCTGGCCATGGATGCCAGCCTGGTGAAAATGGTCTGGCTGCCGCTGGCCGGCACCCTGGGTGCGTGGCTGTGCGGTTTTCGTGGCGCCGAGTTGGGCATCCTGTTCCTGTACATCGGCAGCCCCACCGCTGCGGCCAGCTACGTGATGGCCAGGGCGGCCAATGGCAACCATGAACTGGCAGCCTCTATCATCGTGATTACTACGCTAATGGCGGCAATTACCACCAATATTGGTATTTTCATCTTGCAGTGGGGCGGATGGATCTAGATCCTTGGCCGACAACCAAAGCAATAACACTGCCCCACCAGCGAAAGGACACTTCATGCAAGACCAGAACAGGCCCGAGCAGTTACAGCGCGGGCTGAAGAACCGCCATATCCAGCTGATCGCACTGGGCGGCGCCATTGGCACCGGGTTGTTCCTGGGCATCGCCCAGACCATCCAGCTGGCCGGCCCCTCGGTGCTGCTGGGCTATGCCATCGCCGGCCTGATGGCCTTCCTGATCATGCGCCAGCTGGGTGAAATGGTAGTGGAGGAGCCGGTAGCCGGCAGCTTCAGCCATTTTGCCCACCGCTACTGGAGCGAGTTCGCAGGGTTCGTTTCAGGCTGGAACTACTGGGTGGTCTACGTGCTGGTGGGCATGGCAGAGCTGACCGCTGTGGGCATTTACGTGCAGTACTGGTGGCCAGGCTTCCCCACCTGGGCGACAGCGGCGATCTTCTTCGTGGTGATCAACCTGATCAACCTCACCCAGGTGAAGGTGTATGGCGAAATGGAGTTCTGGTTCGCCCTGATCAAGGTCGTGGCCATCCTCAGCATGATCGGCTTTGGCGCCTGGCTGTTGGCCAGCGGCACGGGCGGCCCGGATGCCAGTGTCGCCAACCTGTGGCAGTACGGCGGGTTCTTCCCCAATGGCGTCACCGGGCTGGTCATGGCCCTGGCCGTGATCATGTTCTCGTTCGGTGGCCTGGAGCTGGTGGGCATCACCGCTGCAGAAGCCGACAACCCGCGCCAGAGCATCCCCAAGGCCACCAACCAGGTGGTGTATCGCATCCTGATCTTCTACATCGGCGCGCTGGCCGTGCTGCTGTCGCTGTACCCGTGGCAGAAGGTGGTGCAGGGCGGTAGCCCCTTCGTGATGATCTTCCACAATGCCAACAGCGATGTGGTGGCCACCATCCTCAACGTCGTGGTGCTCACGGCAGCCCTGTCGGTCTACAACAGCTGCGTGTATGCCAACAGCCGCATGCTGTTTGGCCTGGCCAGCCAGGGTGATGCGCCGCGCCAGTTGCTCAAGGTCAGCCGCAGTGGCGTACCGCTTACAGCCCTGGGCGTGTCGGCACTGGCTACGGGCCTGTGTGTGGTGATCAACTACCTGATGCCGGGTGAAGCCTTTGGTTTGCTGATGGCCCTGGCGGTGTCGGCGCTGGTGATCAACTGGGCGAGCATCAGCATTACCCACCTGAAGTTCCGCAAGGCCAAGCTCGCAGCAGGGGTGACGCCGTTCTACAAGAGCCTGTGGCACCCGCTGAGCAATTACCTGTGCCTGGCGTTCATCGTGTTGATCTTGGTGGTGATGTACCTGACCCCGCCGATTCGCATTTCGGTGATGCTGATCCCGGCCTGGATTGCTGCGTTGTGGGTGGCGTTCAGGCTGAAAAAGGCTCGCCAGGCCAGCTAGGCAGGGCTGGCCTCATCGCGGGTAAACCCGCCTCTACAGGGCTTTACCCGCGAAAAGGGCGTCGCCTGCCGCTAATGCTGGCGGCGCCAGGCTCGCACGGTGGTGTACAGCAGCACCAGTGCAAGCACTGGCAGTACATAGAGCAGCATCAGGCGTTCCAGGCGGCCAGCCAGTGGCATGCCCATGGTGAATGCTGCAACGTGTAGCCCATACGCCAGGTACAGGCACAGAAACACAAGCCCTTCTGCGCGGGTGATGCGGTAGCCCGAATAGAACACGGGCAGGCTCAGCACCGCCACGCCAAGCATCACAGGCAGGTCGAAATCCAGTGCGTTGGGTGATATCGACAGTGGCTCGGGGGTGACCAGGGCCGTGAGCCCCAGCACGCCGAGCAGGTTGAACAGGTTGCTGCCGATTACCGTGCCCACGGCAATTTCGCGCTCGCCGCGCAGGGCGGCGATCAGCGCCGCCGCCAGTTCGGGCAAGGAGGTGCAGATGGCCACCACGGTCAGGCCGATCACTCGTTCCGACAGCCCAAGGTCGGTGGCCACTTCCACCACGGCGTCCAGCAACAGGTGGCCGGCAAGGGTCAACAGGCCCAGGCCGGTCAGCACCTGCAGGGCCGTGCCCGCCCAGAAATGGCCGGCGCTGGAGGTGGCCGTGCGCGGGGCCGGGTACGTGCGCGCGTAGTGGCGGGACTGATGCCACAGCATCGCCAGGTAACCCACAAGCCCAAGCAGCAGCAATGCCCCCTCCAGCCTCCCCAGGTAGCCGTTGGCGGCCAAGCCGTAGACCAGCAGGCTTGCCACGATCATCAGAGGGATGTCCAGGCGTACCAGCTGGCGCGATACCCGCAGCGGAATAATCAGCGCGGCCAGGCCGAGGATGGCCAGTACGTTGAAGATGTTGCTGCCGATCACGCTGCCTACGGCAACGTCCGGCGCGCCCTGGTAGGCGGCCTGCAGGCTGACGGTGAGCTGGGGTGCCGTGCTGCCGAAGGCCACCAGGCTCAGGCCGATGATCAGCGGGCGAACATGCAGCCTTTGCGCCAGGCGCAGCGACGCACGCACCAGTAATTCGGCGCCGCCGACCAGCAGCAGCAGGGCGATGCCCAACTGCAGAAGGCTGAAGGTGGGAAGGGTGGCCAGGTCGAAAATGATAGGGCTCCAGTCGTGTCAGTCACTAAGCCCTTGTACCCGCACGCGCGCTGTTCCGCTACGCAGCATGCCGATTTTTTCTGCGGCGGCGCGTGACAGGTCGATCAGGCGATTGCGGGCATGTGGGCCGCGGTCGTTGATGCGCACCACCACGCTGCGCTGGTTGGCCAGGTTGGTCACCAGTACGCGGCTGCCGAATGGCAAGGTGCGGTGGGCGGCGGTCAGGCCGTGCTGGTTGAAGGGCTCGCCGCTGGCTGTGCGTTTGCCGTGGTGGCGTGAGCCGTAATACGAGGCGGTGCCGGTCTTGTCATAACCGCGTGGGTCGATGTCATGGCTGGCGCAGCCTGCCAGAAGGGCGAAGAGGGCGAAGGTGCCCAGGGATCGTTTCAGCAAGTCGGGCGCTCCAGTATGGCCACATCGCGGGTAAACCGCGCCCACAGCCCATTGAATGGGGCCGCTGTGAGCGCGGGTCAGGCCGCGAACGAGGGCCAGGCCCTCGCAGGTCTACATGGGTAAAACAGTCAGCCTTCGAGCTTGGCCTTGAGCAGTTGGTTCACCTGCCCGGGGTTGGCCTTGCCTTTGGATGCTTTCATCGCCTGGCCAACGAAGAAGCCGAACATCTTGCCGCGCTTGGCCTCATCGGCTGCCCGGTACTGCTCGACCTGTTCGGCGTTGGCCGCCAGCACTTCGTCGAGCATCTGCTCGATGGCACCGCTGTCGGTCACCTGTTTCAGGCCGCGGCTTTCGATGATGCTGTCGGCATCCCCTTCGCCGGCAGCCATGGCTTCGAATACCGTCTTGGCGATCTTGCCGCTGATGGTGTTATCGCGGATGCGCAGCAGCATGCCACCCAGGTGCGCAGCGCTGACCGGGGCCTGGTCGATTTCAATGCCCAGCTTGTTCAGCAGGCTGCCCAGCTCGACCATGACCCAGTTGGCCGCAAGCTTCGCATCGCCACCGATCTTGACCACTTCCTCGAAGTAGTCGGCCTGCTCACGGCTGGAGGCCAGTACGTTGGCGTCATAGGCCGACAGGCCGTACTGGCTCTGGAAGCGCTCGACTTTCTGCGGCGGCAGTTCCGGCAGGCCGGCACGCACGGTTGCCAGGAAGCTATCTTCGATCACCACTGGCAGCAGGTCTGGGTCGGGGAAGTAACGGTAGTCGTTGGCTTCCTCCTTGCTGCGCATGGAGCGGGTTTCGTCTTTGTTCGGGTCGTACAGGCGGGTTTCCTGCACCACCTTGCCGCCGTCTTCGATCAGGTCGATCTGGCGCTGGATCTCGCTGTTGATCGCGCGCTCGATGAAGCGGAACGAGTTGACGTTCTTGATCTCGCAGCGGGTGCCGAACTCGGTCTGGCCCTTGGGGCGGATCGACACGTTGCAGTCGCAGCGCAGCGAGCCTTCGGCCATGTTGCCGTCACAGATGCCCAGGTAGCGCACCAGGGCGTGGATGGCCTTGACGTACGCCACGGCCTCCTTGGCGCTGCGCATGTCTGGCTCGGAAACGATCTCCAGCAAGGGTGTGCCGGCGCGGTTCAAGTCGATGCCGGTGGAGCCGCTGAAGTCTTCGTGCAGGCTCTTGCCGGCGTCTTCCTCCAGGTGCGCACGGGTGACCCCGATGCGCTTGAGGGTGCCGTCTTCAAGGGCGATGTCCAGGTGACCCTTGCCGACGATTGGCAGGTCCATCTGGCTGATCTGGTAGCCCTTGGGCAGGTCGGGGTAAAAGTAGTTCTTGCGGGCAAACACGTTGCGCTTGCCGATTTCAGCATCGATGGCCAGGCCGAACATGCACGCCATGCGCACGGCTTCCTGGTTGAGTACCGGCAGTACGCCGGGCATGCCCAGGTCGACCAGGCTGGCCTGGGTGTTCGGTTCCGAGCCAAACGTCGTGGCACTGCCGGAAAAGATCTTCGACTGGGTGGCGAGCTGAGTGTGGATTTCCAGCCCGATCACAACTTCCCATTGCATGTGTGAATTCCTCAGAAGCCGTTAGGGGCGCGGGTGTGCCAGTCGGTCACCTGCTGGTAGCGGTGCGCGACATTGAGCAGGCGGCCTTCCTGGAAGTACGGTGCCAGCAGCTGTACACCGACCGGCAAGCCATCGACGAAGCCGGCCGGCATCGACAGGCCAGGCAGCCCGGCGAGGTTGGCGGTGATGGTGTAGACGTCCTCAAGGTAGGCGGCGACCGGGTCGCTGCTCTTGGCGCCCAGCTTCCAGGCCGGGTTCGGCGTGGTTGGGCCGAGGATCAGGTCGACATCGTTGAAGGCGGCCATGAAGTCGTTCTTGATCAGGCGGCGGATCTGCTGCGCCTTGACGTAATAGGCATCGTAGTAGCCGGCCGACAGGGCATAGGTGCCGACCATGATGCGGCGCTGCACTTCGGCGCCGAACCCTTCGCCACGGGAGCGCTTGTACAGGTCGGTGAGGTCTTTCGGGGCGTCGCAGCGGTGGCCGAAGCGCACGCCGTCGAAACGCGACAGGTTCGAAGACGCTTCGGCCGGCGCGATCACGTAGTAAGCCGGGACGGCATGCTGCATGTTCGGCAGGCTGATTTCCTTCACCACCGCGCCAAGCTGTTCCAGTTCCTTGACGCTGGCCTGGACCAGGTCGGCGATACGCGGGTCGAGGCCCGCGCCGAAGTACTCCTTGGGCAGGCCGATGCGCAGGCCCTGCAGGGGCGCATTGAGGTTGGCGCTGTAGTCCGGCACCGGTTCATCGATGCTGGTGGAGTCTTTGGCATCGAAACCGGCCATGCCTTGCAGCAGCAGGGCGCAGTCCTCGGCGGTACGGGCCAGCGGGCCGCCCTGGTCGAGGCTGGAGGCGTAGGCGATCATGCCCCAGCGCGAAACGCGACCGTAGGTCGGTTTGAGGCCGGTGAGGTTGGTCAGCGCGGCAGGCTGGCGGATCGAGCCGCCGGTGTCGGTGCCGGTGGTCACCGGCAGCAGGCGGGCCGCTACGGCAGCGGCCGAACCGCCAGAAGAACCGCCTGGCACGTGGTCGAGGTTCCAGGGGTTTTTCACCGCGCCATAGTGGCTGGATTCGTTGGCCGAACCCATGGCGAACTCGTCCATGTTGGTTTTGCCCAGGGTGACCATGCCGGCTTCGGCCAGCTTGGCTACCACGGTGGCGTCGTAAGGCGCCTTGAAATTGTCGAGCATCTTCGACGCGCAGCTGGTGCGCACGCCCAGGGTACAGAACAGGTCCTTGTGGGCAATGGGCGCACCCAGCAGCACGCCGGTGTCACCGGCAGCGCGGCGGGCGTCGGCGGCACGTGCCTGGCTGATGGCCAGGTCGTCGGTGACGCTGATGAAGCTGTTGAGTTGCGGGTCGATCTGCTTGATGCGGGCCAGCAGGGCGCTGGTCAGCTCTTCGGAAGAAAACGACTTGTCGGCGAGCCCGCGGGCGATCTCGGCCAGGGTCAATTGATGCATGGCAGGCGCTATCCCTTACTCGATGACTTTGGGAACCAGGTACAGACCGCTTTCGGTCTTCGGTGCGATGGCCTGGTAGGCCTCGCGCTGGTTGTGCTCGGTGACCTGGTCGGGACGCAGCCGCTGGCTGGCCTCCAGGGGGTGAGCCAGGGGCTCGATGCCAGTGGTATCGACCGCTTGCATCTGGTCGACCAGCCCGAGGATGCTGTTCAGGGCGTCGGTAATGCGTGGCAGTTCGCCATCATTCAGCCCCAGTCGGGCCAGATGGGCGATCTTTTCCACGTCGCAGCGTTCAAGCGCCATGGTGATCTCCAAGGGAAACAAAGAACGGAATTAGTGTCCGCGGTGAGGAACATGTCAGCTTTTTGGCGGTCCAACGGCCGCGATCATCGGCTGGCATGCTCGGAAAAACAGCCAATTTAACATATTGGCTCCTTGCCCAAAATCCCTGCCATTGTTAGAGTTTGCCGCACTTTTTTACCCACGCTTTCCCCAGGGTCACTTTCCCATGTTCAAGAAACTGCGTGGCATGTTTTCCAGCGATCTGTCCATCGACCTGGGTACTGCCAACACCCTTATTTACGTGCGTGAGCGCGGTATCGTCCTGAATGAGCCCTCGGTTGTTGCCATCCGTACCCATGGCAATCAGAAAAGCGTCGTCGCCGTCGGTACCGAAGCCAAGCGCATGCTGGGCCGTACGCCTGGCAACATTGCTGCCATTCGTCCGATGAAGGACGGCGTTATCGCCGACTTCAGCGTTTGCGAAAAAATGTTGCAATATTTTATCAACAAGGTTCACGAGAACAGCTTTCTGCAGCCCAGCCCCCGTGTGCTGATCTGCGTACCGTGCAAGTCCACCCAGGTTGAACGCCGCGCCATCCGCGAATCGGCCCTGGGTGCAGGTGCCCGTGAAGTGTTCCTGATCGAAGAGCCCATGGCCGCTGCCATCGGTGCTGGCCTGCCGGTTGAAGAAGCCCGCGGTTCGATGGTGGTGGATATCGGTGGTGGCACCACCGAAATCGCGCTCATCTCCCTGAACGGTGTGGTCTACGCAGAATCTGTCCGCGTGGGCGGCGACCGTTTCGATGAAGCCATTGTCACTTACGTACGCCGCAACTACGGCAGCCTGATCGGTGAATCCACCGCCGAGCGCATCAAACAGGAAATCGGCACTGCCTACCCAGGTGGCGAAGTGCGTGAAGTCGATGTGCGCGGCCGCAACCTGGCCGAAGGCGTACCACGCGCGTTCACCCTCAATTCCAACGAGGTGCTCGAAGCCCTTCAGGAATCGCTGGCCACCATCGTTCAGGCGGTCAAGAGCGCCCTGGAGCAGTCTCCGCCAGAGCTGGCCTCGGACATTGCCGAACGTGGCCTGGTGCTGACCGGTGGTGGTGCGCTGTTGCGCGATCTGGACAAGCTGCTGGCCCAGGAAACCGGCCTGCCGGTGATCGTTGCCGAAGATCCGCTGACCTGTGTTGCCCGTGGCGGCGGTCGCGCCCTGGAAATGATGGACAAGCACGCGATGGACCTGCTCTCCAGCGAGTGATCCCCTCGCTGTTCACGAGCCCCGGTTTACAGGTAGTGCGCACAGTGCTACCTGTATGTGCTGGGCTGGCGCCCGCCCGGGCGCCTTATCCGTCAACCCGCAACCAGGCTGGTGCGTTGTCCCATGTCCAATGACCTCCTGAGTCGTCCACGAGGAACGGCCCATTAAACCGCTTTTCTCCAAGGGCCCTTCGCTGGGCGTGCGCCTGCTTGTTCTGGTAGTGATGTCGGTCGCGTTGATGGTTGTCGACGCGCGCTTCGACCTGCTTAAACCTGTGCGCAGCCAGATGGGCCTGGTGCTCATGGAATCCTACTGGATCACCGACCTGCCACAGCGTGCCTGGCAAGGGGTGGCGGGGCAGTTCGGCAGCCGCAACGAGCTGATTGCCGAAAACGAGAAACTCAAGACCGAAGCCCTGCTGCTGCAGGGGCGCCTGCAGAAGCTGGCAGCCCTCACCGAGCAGAACGTGCGCCTGCGCGAGTTGCTCAACTCATCGGCACTGGTTAACGAAAAGGTCGAGGTGGCCGAACTGATCGGTGTCGACCCCAACCCGTTCACCCACCGTATCCTGATCAACAAGGGTGAGCGTGACGGTGTGTTCCTGGGCCAGCCGGTGCTCGATGCGCGTGGCCTGATGGGCCAGGTGGTCGAGTTGATGCCCTACACCTCACGGGTGCTGCTGCTCACTGACACCACCCACAGCATTCCGGTACAGGTCAACCGTAACGGCCTGCGCGCCATTGCCAGCGGTACCGGCAACCCCGAGCGCCTGGAGCTGCGTCACGTGGCCGACACGGCAGACATCAAGGAAGGGGATTTGCTGGTCAGCTCCGGCATGGGCCAGCGTTTCCCGGCAGGCTACCCCGTTGCCACGGTCAACGAAGTGATCCACGACTCCGGCCAGCCGTTTGCCATCGTGCGCGCCATCCCCACTGCCGCGCTGAACCGCAGCCGCTACATGTTGCTGGTGTTCAGTGATCGCCGCACCCCTGAAGAGCGCGCCACCGATGCTGCCATCGCTCAGGAAGAGGCCGACCGCAAGGGTGCGCCGGCAGCCGGGCAGGGCACAGCCGCACCCGAGCAGGCTGCGCCGGCAGCGACCACGCCCGCCACACCGGCTGGCACCACGCCAGCCAAGCCGGCCACACCCGCAGCGCAACCTGCCACACCGGCTGCGGCGCCGGCGGCAACCGCTCAACCCAGGAGGCCGTGATGGCAGCGTCGCGCCGCAACAACGGCTGGTTCATCTGGCTGACCTTCGCCATCGGCCTGCTGCTCAGCGTGTCGCCCATGCCTCAGTTCATGGAAGTGTTCCGCCCCATGTGGCTGGCCTTGCTGGTGTCGTTCTGGACCCTCGCCGTGCCGCACAAGGTCGGCATGACCACGGCATTCGTGCTCGGCCTGGCCGAAGATGTGCTCTACGGCACCCTGCTTGGGCAAAACGCGCTTATTCTCACCCTGATCACCTTCCTCGTGCTGTCGCTGCAACAGCGCTTGCGCATGTTCCCCATGTGGCAGCAGAGCCTGGTCATCCTGGTGGTGTTCGGTATTGCCCAGCTGGTTCAGCTGTGGCTCAGCGCGCTCACCGGTAACCGCCTGCCGACCCTGGCACTGGTCTGGTCGGCCGTGATCAGTGCTCTGCTCTGGCCATGGATAAGCTTTGCCTTGCGCGACGCACGCCGACGCCTGCACATCAATTGACGGCCACGGTGCCACTGACAGGGAGATGTCCGATGACCCCGCTTTACCTGGCTTCTGGCTCACCCCGTCGGCGCGAACTGTTGGCTCAGATCGGTGTCGACTTTTCCGTTGTCAGTGCCTCTGTCGACGAAACCCCGCTGCCGGATGAAGGCGTCTCCGAGTACGCCCTGCGCCTTGCCCGTGCGAAGGCTGCTGCCGGCTTGGCCGGGCTCGACGGCCCCGGTGTGGTGCTGGGTGCCGATACCGTGGTGTCGATTGGCGGCCAGATCCTTGGCAAGCCCCGTGACCGCGAACACGGGTTGGCCATGCTCGCGCAGCTGTCAGATGACCATCATCAGGTGATCACCGCCGTGGCCGTGACCGACGGCGCTCGCTGCCTGGACGTGTGCGTAGGTACTCATGTCTATTTCCGTGCCATCAGCCCAGAAGAAGCGCAGCGCTACTGGGCCACCGGTGAGCCCCATGACAAAGCCGGCGGCTACGCCATCCAGGGCCTGGGCGCAGTCTTCGTCAGGGAACTGATGGGCAGTTACTCGACCGTGGTCGGCCTGCCCCTGTTCGAAACTGCGCGCCTGCTGGATGCGTTTTCCATCGCGTGCTGGCAGCAACACGGCGTATCAGCGCCGCGCTAGCCAACCACCCCACTGCGATCCATCATTACCGAACATCCTTGACGAGAGCGTGCCATGAGTGAAGAGATCCTGATCAACATCACCCCGATGGAGTCACGCGTGGCGGTGGTGGAAAACGGGGTACTGCAGGAGGTGCACGTCGAGCGCACCCAGCGCCGTGGCATCGTCGGCAACATCTACAAGGGCAAGGTGGTACGGGTATTGCCGGGCATGCAGGCGGCCTTTGTCGATATCGGGCTGGAGCGGGCGGCGTTCATTCACGCATCGGAAATTTCCCAGCGCGAAGGCTCTGCGGTGGAAAACATCACGGCCCTTGTCCATGAAGGCCAGGCCCTGGTGGTTCAGGTCACCAAGGACCCGATCGGCACCAAGGGCGCGCGCCTGACCACCCAGCTGTCGATCCCCTCGCGCTACCTGGTGTACATGCCGCGCAGCAGCCATGTGGGCATTTCCCTGAAGATCGAGGACGAAGCCGAGCGCGAGCGCCTCAAGCGTGTGGTCAGTGACTGCATGGACAGCGAAAATATCAAGGACGCCGGTGGTTTCATCCTGCGCACCGCTGCAGAAGGTGCCCGGGCCGAGGAAATCCTGCAGGACATCCGCTACCTGCGCAGGCTGTGGGAGCAAATCGGCGCGCAGATCAAAAGCTGCGGTGCCCCCATGGTCATTTACGAAGACCTGGGGTTGGCCCTGCGCACCCTGCGTGACCTGGTAAACCCCAAGATCGAGAAGATCCGCATCGACTCCCGGGAAACCTTCCAGAAAACCACGCAGTTCGTCGAAGAGCTGATGCCGGAGATCGCCGACCGCCTCGAACACTACCCGGGCGAGCGGCCAATTTTCGACCTGTATGGCGTGGAGGACGAAATCCAGCGTGCCCTGGAGCGCAAGGTGCCGTTGAAGTCTGGTGGCTACCTGGTGGTCGACCCGGCCGAAGCCATGACCACCATTGACGTGAACACCGGTGCCTTTGTCGGCCACCGCAACCTCGAAGAAACCATCTTCAAGACCAACCTGGAAGCCGCTACCGCCATCGCCCGGCAACTGCGCCTGCGCAACATCGGTGGCATCATCATCATCGACTTCATCGACATGGAAGATGAAGAGCACCAGCGCCAGGTGCTGCGCACCCTGGAAAAACAGCTGGAGCGTGACCACGCCAAGACCAACATCATCGGCATCACCGAACTGGGGCTGGTGCAGATGACCCGCAAGCGGACCCGCGAGAGCCTGGAGCAGGTGCTGTGTGAGCCGTGCCAGGCGTGCCAGGGCCGCGGCAAGTTGAAAACCCCTGAAACCATCTGTTACGAAATCTTCCGTGAGATTCTGCGCGAGGCTCGCGCCTACCAGGCCGAGGGCTACCGCGTGCTGGCCAACCAGAAGGTAGTGGACCGTCTGCTGGATGAGGAATCCGGCAACGTCGCTGAACTGGAGGCCTTCATCGGTCGAACCATTCGCTTTCAGGTCGAGTCGATGTATTCGCAGGAGCAGTATGACGTGGTGCTGCTCTGAGGCCGCCTGACGCCCGCCGTGGCCTGGCAAAACCCATTCCACGGGCCATGCTGCATAGACGACCTGGAGGGCCTTGGCCATGGCGCGTGTAAGCCGCGTTCTTGTCGTCCTGACCCGCTGGGGGCTGGGCGTTTGCGCCCTGCTGGTGGTATTGCTGGCGCTTTACGCCAGCCTGGGGCGCGAACTGGTACCCCTGGTGGCCGAGTACCGCGCCGACGTGGAGCGCAAAGCGGCCGAGGCGCTCGGTGTACCCGTGCACATCGGCGCCCTGGAGGGCCATTGGAGCCGGCTGGCCCCGGTGTTCAAAGTACGCGACCTGCAATTGGGCGAGGGCGCATCGGCCCTGCGCCTGGACGATGTGCGGGTAGTGCCGGACATCTGGGGCAGCCTGCTGGCCCGTGAAGTCAGGCTGTCACGCATTCAGCTCAGCGGCCTGCAACTGATTGCCCGTGAAGACGAGCAGGGCGGCTGGCAACTTGAGGGCCTGCCCAAGCAGGACGACGCGCCACTGGACCCGGCAAAACTGTTGCAGCGCCTTGGCCAGCTCGGGCGCCTCGATATTTTCGATAGCCAGGTGACCTTGCAGGCCTGGCAGCGCGACCCGTTGACCCTCACTTATATGAGTGCAGGTTTGCGTGCCGGCAGCGCTCGCCAGGTGCTGGAACTGCGCGCCACCCTGCCTGATGGGCAGCCCCTGGCACTCAACCTGCGCAGCCGCGCCTCCGCCGACGCCTGGCGCGATGCCCAGGTGCAAACCTACCTGAGCCTGCCGCAAAGCGACTGGGCGCGCTGGTTACCGCCCCGCCTGCTGGGCCAATGGCACGCCGACACGTTGCAGGCCGGTGGTGAGTTCTGGGTAGACTGGCGCGACCGCCAGTTGCAACAGGCGACAGTGCGGCTCAACGCGCCGCAATTGCAAGGCGCGCTCGAGGGCCGCAAGCCGGCGAAAGTGAACAACCTCGCCTTCAATGCCTGGTTCCAGCGCCAGGGCGACGGTTTTGATGTGGTGGTCGACTCGCTGGCCATGGACCTAGCCAAGCAACGCTGGGAGTCGCACCTGCAACTGCAGCAACGTGCAGGTCAAGCCCCGGCCGATGAAACCTGGCACCTGCAGGCAGACCGCCTCGACCTCACGCCCCTGACCCCGCTGATCCATGCGCTGGCGCCGTTGCCCTCACAGGCGATGGCCGTGGTTGATGGGTTGCAGGTGACCGGTGCGCTGCGCAATGTGCGAATGCAGGCAAAACCCAAGGCTGAAGGTGATCAGCGCCTGCAATTCGAAGCCAACCTGGAAAAGGTCGGCTTCAACGCCTACCACAACGCGCCTGCCGCCGGTAACGTCAGCGGCAGCATCAGTGGCGACCTGGGCCACGGCGAGCTGCGCCTGGACACCGACGCGTTCATGCTGCACCTGTACCCTATCTTCGCCAAGCCCTGGCACTACCAGAAGGCCAACGCGCGCCTCACCTGGGCCCTCGACAAGCAAGGGTTCACCCTGGTTGCCCCTTATCTCAAGGTAGTGGGCGACGAGGGCAAGATTGCCGGTGATTTCCTCATCCGCCTGTGGTTCGAAAAAGGCCGCGAGGATTACATGGACCTGCGGGTTGGCCTGACCGACGGCGACGGCCGCTACACTGCCAAATACTTGCCCGAGGTGCTGACCCCGGCCCTTGACCAGTGGCTGCGCAGCGCCATCGTCAAGGGGGCAGTGGACGAAGGCTACTTCCAGTACCAGGGTTCGCTCAACCACGGTGCCGTGCCTGAGGCGCGCAGCATCAGCCTGTTCTTCAAGGTGCATGACGCTGCCCTGGACTTCCAGCCTGGCTGGCCACAGGTGCAGCAGGTGGCTGGTGATGTGTTCATCGAAGACAGCGGGGTGCGCATCCGGGCGCGCCAAGGCTTGTTGCTCAATACCAAGGTCAGCGACGTCAAGGTCGATATTCCCCACGTTGCAGAGGGTCGGGACAGCCACCTGTATCTGGACGGCAGCTTCGATGGTCGCCTGGCCGACGGCCTCAGCATCCTCAAGGAAGCTCCCATCGGCACCAGCGACATCTTTGCCGGCTGGGAAGGCGAGGGCCCGCTCAAGGGCAAGGTCAAGCTCGACATCCCCCTGGCGCATGGGCAGCAGCCAAAAGTGCAGGTGGACTTCGCCACGCGCGATGCCCGGCTGAAGGTTGCGCCGCCCACGTTGGAACTGAGCCGGCTCAAGGGTGATTTCAGCTTCGACTACGACAAGGGCCTGAGCGGCAAGGGCATCACCTTGCAGGCCTTCGGCAAGCCGGTGACGGCGCAAATTGCCGCAGAAGGCCAGCCGGGGGAGATGCAGACGCGCATCAGTGCTAACGGCCAGGTGCCGCTCAATGCGTTGACCCGATGGCTGCAGTTCGATCAGGCTCTACCGGCATCCGGCGACTTGCCATATGACCTGCAGTTGAGCCTGGGCAGCCGGGAAAACCTGCTCACCGTCAATTCCACCCTCAAAGGGCTGGCAATCGACCTGCCTGCACCTTTCGGTAAAGCCGCAGGTGATAGCCGCGCCAGCCGCTTCAGCATGACACTACAGGGCCCGCAGCGACGGATCGATGCCGCCTACACCGACCTTGCCCAGCTGGCCTACACTGCGCCAGCCGACAAGCTGACCCAAGGCGGCGGTGAATTGCTGCTTGGCCCGGGGCGGGCTCAGCCTCCTGCAGGCCAGGGGCTGCGGGTACGGGGCCGGCTGGAGGCCCTCGACCTGGCGCCCTGGCAGGCGCAAGCCGAAAAGCTGGGTGGCAGCGACCCTGGTGGCAGTGCCAAGCAACTGCTGCAGAGCGTGGACCTGACCATTGGCCAGCTCAAGGCGTTTGGCACGCAGCTGAACCAGGCCGTGGTGCGCCTGGCCCGCAGTGGCCCGGCCTGGGCGCTGCGCCTGGACAGCCGCGAAGTGATTGGGGACGCCCGCCTGCCTGACGCCAAGGGCGCGCCCATGACGGTGCACCTGCAAACGCTTCGCCTGCCTGCCAGCGATGCCGGGCAGGCACAGGCCGAAGAGGGTGCCGACCCGCTGGCGTCTTTCGACCCGCGCAAAGTGCCACCGCTGGACCTGCGCATCGACAAGCTGTACCGCGGGGATGAACTGTACGGCAGCGCCGCCATCAAGCTGCGGCCAACCACGCGTGGCGTTGCTGCCAGCGACCTGGACCTGGACCTCAAGGGCCTGCGCATCAATGGCGGCGGCGGCTGGGAGGCAGGTGTGGGCAGTGCCAGTAGCTGGTACAAGGGGCGGTTGCAGGGCAAGAACCTGGCCGATGTACTCACTGCCTGGGGCTTTGCCCCGACCGTGAGCAGCCGCGATTTCCGCCTGGATGTGGACGGCCGTTGGCCGGGGTCGCCGGCTGCGATCAGCCTCAAGCGCTTCTCGGGGAGCCTGGACGCAGCACTGCGGTCCGGCCAGTTCGTCGAAGTGGACGGTGGTGCCCAGGCATTGCGGGTGTTCGGCCTGCTCAACTTCAACTCCATTGGGCGGCGCCTGCGCCTGGACTTCTCTGACCTGTTCGACAAGGGCCTGGCCTACGACCGGCTCAAGGGCTTGCTGGTGGCGAGCAACGGCGTATACGTGACGCGCACGCCGATCTCGGTCACCGGGCCTTCGAGCGATTTCGAACTCGATGGCACGCTGGACATGGTGCGCGACACGGTCGCGGCCAACCTGCAGGTCAGCCTCCCGGTCACCAACAACCTGCCACTGGCGGCGCTGATCGTGGGTGCCCCGGCAGTGGGGGGCGCACTGTTCCTGGTCGATCGGCTGATTGGTGACCGCGTCTCACGCATCGCCAGTGTGCACTACCGGGTAGAAGGCCCGTGGAAAGAGCCTAGAATCACCTTTGTGAAACCTTTCGAGAAGTCCCGCTAGGAGTGCCCATGAAGGCTGCGGTCATCCAGATGGTCAGCCAGGACGGCGTACTGGAAAACCTGGCGCGTGCCAGTGCCTTGCTGGAGCAGGCAGCAGCAGGCGGCGCGCGCTTGGCCGTGCTGCCGGAAAACTTCGCCGCCATGGGCCGCAAGGACGCCGCCGCCATTGGTCGCGCCGAAGCGCTGGGGCAGGGGCCGATACTGCCATGGTTGAAACGCGTCGCCCGCGACCTCAAGTTATGGGTAGTGGCAGGTACATTGCCATTGCCGCCTGCAGGTCAACCGGATGCCAAGGCGCATGCCTGCTCGCTGCTCATCGATGAGCACGGCGAGCAGGTGGCACGTTACGACAAGCTGCACCTGTTCGACGTGGATGTGGCCGATAACCGTGGCCGCTACCGCGAGTCTGATGACTATGCCCACGGCGCCCAGGTGGTGGTGGCAGATACACCGGCGGGGCGTGTGGGGTTGAGCGTGTGCTACGACCTGCGCTTCCCCGAGCTGTACAGCGAATTGCGGGCGGCGGGTGCCGAACTGATTACAGCACCTGCCGCCTTCACCGCTGTGACGGGAGCGGCGCACTGGGACGTGCTGGTGCGTGCCCGTGCCATCGAAACCCAGTGCTATGTACTGGCGGCGGCGCAGGGCGGTACGCACCCTGGCGAGCGCCACACTTACGGCCATGCAGCGATCGTGGACCCGTGGGGGCGGGTCGTTGCACAACAGGCGCAAGGTGAAGCGGTACTGCTTGCCGAGCGCGACAGCGAACAACAGGCGTCCATCCGGGCGCGCATGCCGGTGATCGAACACCGGCGCTTTTTCTCGCAGGGCGCGTTGCGGCCTGCGCACACCTCGGAGTGACTATGAGCCAGATGTTATCCACCGTCAGCGAACAGCTCCTGACACCAGGCGGCCTGACCCTGGACAGCCTGCAGAGCGTGCTGGGTGAATTGGCCGGCCCCGGTATCGATGCGGCCGATCTGTATTTCCAGGGTCAGGTATCCGAAACCTGGGCGCTGGAAGACGGCATCGTCAAGGAAGGCAGCTTCAACCTCGATCAAGGCGTCGGCGTACGCGCCCAGGCCGGTGAAAAAACCGGCTTTGCCTACAGTAATGCGATCAACCTTGAGGCGCTGACCTCCGCTGCCCGTGCCGCGCGTTCAATTTCCCGCGCCGGGCAGAACGGCAGCGTGCAGGCCTTCCGCACACAGCAGGTGCCAGCGCTGTACACGGCGGACAGCCCGCTGGACGTGCTCAGCCGTGCCGAAAAGGTCGAGCTGCTCAAGCGTGTCGATGTGGCCACCCGCGCGCTGGACCCGCGTATTCAGCAGGTCAGCGTGAGCATGGCCGGGGTCTGGGAACGCATCCTTGTTGCGGCAGCCGATGGCAGCCTGGCTGCAGACGTGCGCCCGCTCGTGCGCTTCAACGTCAGTGTCATCGTCGAGCAGAATGGCCGCCGCGAGCGGGGCGGGCAGGGCGGTGGCGGGCGTACCGACTACCGCTTCTTCACCGAAGAGCGGGTGATGGGCTATGCCCGCGAGGCCCTGCGGCAGGCCCTGGTAAACCTGGAGGCCATACCGGCGCCGGCAGGTACTCTGCCGGTGGTACTGGGCTCCGGCTGGTCCGGTGTGCTGCTGCACGAGGCTGTGGGCCACGGCCTGGAAGGTGACTTCAACCGCAAGGGCAGTTCGGCGTTCAGTGGCCGCATCGGTCAGAAGGTGGCCTCCAGCCTGTGCACCATCGTCGACGACGGCACCTTGGAAGGGCGGCGGGGTTCGCTGAGCGTGGACGACGAAGGGACCCCGACCGAATGCACCACCCTGATCGAGAACGGCGTTCTGAAGGGCTACATGCAGGACAAGCTCAACGCGCGTCTGATGGGCATGGCGGTGACGGGCAATGGGCGCCGTGAGTCCTACGCGCACCTGCCGATGCCGCGCATGACCAACACCTACATGCGCGCAGGCGAGAGCGACCCGCAGGAAATCATCGCGTCGGTGAAAAAAGGCATCTACTGCGCCAACCTCGGTGGTGGGCAGGTCGATATCACCAGCGGCAAGTTTGTGTTTTCAACCAGTGAGGCTTACCTGATCGAAGACGGCAAGATCACCGCACCGGTAAAGGGCGCTACCCTGATCGGCAATGGCCCGGAAGCCATGAGCCGGGTGTCGATGGTCGGCAACGACCTTGCCCTGGACAGTGGCGTAGGCACCTGCGGCAAGGATGGGCAGTCGGTGCCGGTGGGGGTGGGCCAGCCAACCTTGAAGCTGGACGCAATCACCGTCGGTGGTACCGGCGCGTGAATACGCCCGCAGGCTGCCGGCCGCGGGGGGGGGGGGGGGGCCCCCCCCGGGGGGGGGGGGGCCCCCCCCCCCCCCCCCCCCCCCCCCCCCCCCCCCCCCCCCCGGCCCCCGCCCCCCCCCCCCCCCTCCTGTAGGACACTTCACAAGTCACACTTTCACGCACGTTCATATCTAATAAACTGTCGGCGCACTAAGCACGCTGCACCTCGTCCGGCACGTTGCAATCACTGCTTGTTGTTCCAATCCTCGAGTCGCTCGCACATGTCAATCACTACCACTCTCTCGGCAGTGCTTGCATCTGCGCCCTTTGACAAAACGTACTCATCAAGCTGGTCATACCTGAACACACGCCCCTGGCAAACCAAGTCTTCGTAGCAATCTTCGATGTCTTCCAAGCCGGAGTCCGAGCGCGTCATCACCACTTTCGTCTCAGGGTCGAACGCCTGTAGCAAATGAATCAGCTCAGCGACTTTCATGGACTCACCTCATACCCGACGACCAGCCGACCTGGCGTCAGCATAGAAGACCTCAAGGAGCTCACAGTGCGAGGACTTCTCCTTCACTTATTTTTCACACCAAAGTAGGCACCCGAAGCTCAGGCACCAATTGAAGATCAGCGGGATTCCGCTCAATCCACCATTTCAGCCATCTGCATCCTCACCAACTGCGCAAGCTGAGGGTTTTTGATGACCCGCATCCCACGCTCGATCGGCCCATCAATCTCCGACATCAATACACGAGCACGATGCGCAACATCGGTCAGCCCTACAGCCTCAGAGGCGATGGCGATATGGTTGAGGCGCACCCAAACACCATGGATGAGGTTCTGAGTGAGTTTCAGGTGCTCCATCGCGAAGTTCAAGCCAGTCGAGAGGTAGCTATCTATGTTGCTATCGAGGCTCCGTGAAAGGTAACGAGACAAGCTGTATTCTTTTTCGAGCTCGCCCTCTATGAAGCCAGCTGGGTCAGCCGCCCCCCGTACCGCGAAGGTCATCAGATCTGGGTGGTATCGGTAGGTATTTACCTTCATGTCATTGTTGAAAAAGGTGAGGTACTCGTTTTCGTGCAAGAAATTGACCACGATCTCATCAAGCTCGGGTTGCTTAACCAGCATATCCCCCACATCGTTTATGGTCTGAATGTCATATGTGGCATTTAGTTCTGGATTGGACTGGACTAAGGCCCTGACCTTCGCCAACCACTCAAAGGTAATTTCCGCATTCTTCTTAAGGGGGTCATTGGACTTAGCGAACTCAACTTCATCTGGAAGGGCCTCCCGAACCACGCCCGGAACAACTTCAAATGCCTTGGTTCTGGCGAGCTTGCCCGGCGTGCAGTAGTGAGGCGAGTTGAGGTTGATGAAGTCGTAACCAATCTCAGCATAAGCCAGGGCAACAAGCCGTGAGCAGAATTGTTTCTTGGTTGATTCGAGCTTCATCAAGCGCCGTGGGAGAGCGAGAGTAGCCTCATCCAGCGCGTACAAGGAACCAACCTGATTGCGTGCGTAAAGACAGATCTGATCCAGCTCCTGCTCGCTCAGAGGTTTCTTGCTCCGCAGTACCACACAGTGGCTCGGCTTATCCAAAATGATCCGCTGAGGGTTCTTCGAGAAGACTCCTGCCTGTACCGCCTCGATCAGCGTACCTTCCACCCATATCGACGCATGCGAGTAGCGTGATGCGGTACCCAGTCGCACTCCCTTGCTGATCAAGGTGTTCTCAGCAGTCAGGACGATGTCGCCCCGCTTGAGCAGTGAACGCTCAATTGTGTATTTCTTTTCCATCGATGTACGCCTCATGAGATTGGAGGCGCAGCTCAGGGACGTAATCGATGTAGGTGACGTTGCCCATTTCGAATGAGGTTCACCACATGCTTCAGTACGAAATCAAGGCCGCGCACACCAGCGAAATGAGGGCACAACGCCATCCTTCAAGCTGACCGCAGCCGGTGAATAGATGACAAATTGTTTCCACGACACGATGAAGGTAGATCAGGTGCCTCTTGGCTTTGCCCGCGCTGTGGCTTGAGCAACAAGTGGATCATCAGGCCAAAAATGCTTTGGGTACCTACCTTTCAAATCCTTCTTCACCTCAATGTAGGTGGACGCCCAGAAGTTCGCCAAATCCTGTGTCACCTGTACTGGGCGGCGCGCTGGGGATAGCAAATGCAGCTTGAGAACTTGGCGACCATTAGCAATCCGTGGCGTATCTGCTTGGCCAAACAGCTCCTGCAATCTCACTGCAAGAACCGGCGGACGTTCACTGTAGTCAATTCGAATATTCGACCCGGACGGTACCGAAACCGTCTGGGGCGCCTGCGCTTCCAACTGCTGCGGAAGAGGCCACGGTAGCAGGTTGCGTATGATAGAAGACAGATCGAGCTGACCAAAATGGCTGAGCCGTGTGACCTTACCGACATAGGGGCCGAGCCAATCCTCGAGCGACATTAGCAAGGCTTCATCACGAAGATCGGGCCACTCGCTCTGCTTACCCGACTCTTCATCCAACAGGCGCAGCAGCTCAACCCTTGCTTGCCACTGACGAAGTTCGGGCGCCCACGGAAGAAGCTCCAGTCCCTTCCGGCGAACGTAGTTGAGCAAGGCCTGAACGCGCGCTTCATCGCTAAGGTCGGCCAGAGGCGCACGCGACAAAATCAACTCCCCGACTTTCACCTGCCGCTCGGCGCGGAGCACACCCTCACGCTCATCCCAATCAAGCTCGTCGATCAAGCTGACCTGCTCTTTAAGGACAGTGTCGAACAATGCTTCATCCAGATCGGCAGCCAGATAGATCCGTTCTTCACGCTGGCCCAGCCGGCTTCCCAGGTCGGCGACTACCAACCAGGGATGCTTCATCAACGCATCGGTCTCGGTGAACATCGCTGCACGGCCATTAGCCAAGCGATACTCAGCCCCACCAGCACGACGCTGTTGTGCAACACGATCTGGATACGCCAAGGCAAGCAAGCAGCCCACCCACCTCGAGTGGTCTGAATCAGCGACTGGTTGCGATGCTGGGCCGCGCAAGTACGACCGGTATTGCCTCGCTAGTTGCTTCGCTCTTTGAGCACCGCCTTGCTCACTCCTCTGTGCTCTCTGCTCACCGGACAGGATGGCCAAGCGACTATGAAGGTATGCACCACCACCACGCTGGATATCCCGCTCGCCAAGCAAAGCAGCGATATTGCACGCTGTCTCTGTCAGACCCAGTTCGTGACCTCGCAACAGTAGATGGGCGATTCGAGGGTGGCTTGGCAGCTCGGCCATCGCTTGGCCGTGCTTTGTCAGTTGCCCATCAGGCTGTAATGCGCCAAGGCGCCGAAGCAAGTCGTTGGCTTGGGAGTAAGCAGCTGCGGGCGGAGCATCAAGCCACTTTAGGTCGCCCGGCTGAACGCCCCATTTAGCCAGTTGAAGCGCCAAGCCAGTGAGGTCAGCCTGCTGAATTTCAGGCGAGCTGAAAGAGGCCATTTGGTCATGCTGCGTCTCAGACCAGAGTCGATAGCAGACACCGGGCTCGACTCGACCTGCCCGACCTGCTCGTTGAGTTGCACTAGCCTTGGATATTCGCTGAGTATCGAGTCGCGTCATCCCACTACGAGGATCGAAGCGTGGAACCCTCTCAAGACCGGCATCGAGCACGACCCGCACACCGTCGATGGTGATACTGGTCTCAGCGATGTTTGTGGCCAGCACAACCTTCCGCTTTCCTGCCGGTGCCGGATCCATCGCAGCCCGCTGCTGACTCAGATCGAGCTCACCATGAAGGGGGCAAAGAAGAACGTCACGCTGAAGTGATGCCGACTGGGTCAAAGCATCTTCCAGGCCTGTTACGACTCGACGGATCTCGGCTTGACCAGGAAGGAAAACCAGCAAGCTGCCAGGCTGATCAGCAAGTGCTTCAAGGCACGCACTGATGACTCGCGGCTCGATGTATTCTCCAGGTTGCTGAGGTTTTCCCCAGACTGTCGAGACCGGGAACATGCGTCCCTCGCTCGTCACGATCGGAGCGTCATCCAGCAGGCGCGATAACCTTTCACCTTCGAGCGTTGCCGACATCAGCAGCACCTTCAGTGGGGCATCGTCCCGGAAAAGCTCGCGCCCATTGAGCGTCAGCGCCAAGGCGAGATCGGCATCTAGATTTCGCAAATGGAATTCGTCGAAGATTACGAGCCCCACACCTTCAAGTGCAGGATCGCTCTGCAGACGACGCGTCAGTATTCCTTCTGTCACCACCTCGATCCGCGTCTTTGGCCCGACTTTGCTGTCCAGGCGAATCCGATAGCCAACGGTCTCACCGACCTTCTCACCTAGCTCGCTGGCCATTCGCTCCGCAGCAGCTCGCGCAGCAAGACGGCGAGGTTCCAACATGATGATCGTCTGCCCTTGGAGCCATGGCTCATTGAGCAAGGCAAGCGGGACACGAGTCGTTTTACCGGCGCCAGGCGGTGCTTGAAGCACCACCTCATTTCGATTTTGAAGGGCTTCAAGAAGGGCCGGCAACGCGGCGTTGATTGGCAACGAACTCATGTGTACTCCTGCGGCAGGAGCGCAGTATACAAAGGTTCACCAGGGGTAGATGCGATGGATGAGGACTCACGAACCCCGTGCCCTCTCATGTGCAGCCTCAACCGTGCTGCGATTGGGTTTATCTGCTAAACCTCTTGGGAAACGCCTCTCGAAATTCGACATGAGAGTGCGTTTTAAATTGTGTAATGGCCCCTAGCCACAAAACCTGTTCATGTATACAGTATTAGTAAGCAGCATCCGTGCAGAATGACCTTTCGGCGAATACGTAGGCCAAATGGATTGATCTCGTATAAGCTTTGCCGCCGAAAAAATGCACGCCCACAATGCCCACGTTCGTCGCTGAGGCGACAGGAAGGATTCGAATGAGCAAGCGGCTTCCCAACCTGAGGCTTACGTCGCGTAGATGTGCGTTCTGTGGTGCCTCCTGGCAACCAGCGGAAGGCATCGACGCGCTCAAATCGTATTGCCCTTGTTGTGCTGATGCTCGTCGCGCCCTTGCTGAGGCTCACTTCCAGCTTAAGCCGCTGAGCGCTGCCGACTTCAGCGGCGGGTACCTACTACCTTGCCGCCTGCGAAGCGCTGCCGGCTAAAGCACCGCTTACCGAAAGTACGCTTCCAGTTCGCGATCAACCTGATTGCGGCCTATGACCTTCGTGGATGCGCCCAGGCTCCGATTGTTACCTTTGCCCAAAGGTTGGCTCCAGGCCCGCCACTCATGCTGGCGTTGACCATGAATGTTCCACTCAACGACGTTTAGCCGCTTGGGCGACTGCAGTTCCCACCTCACCAGATCCTCAGTCACCATAGGCACTGTCCACTCAGGCTCAGTCGGCAAAGCCGAAATGGCATTGAGTACCTCTTGGGTAGTCGCATAACGATCGTTGGTGTTATCAGCCATCATCTTTCGAATGACCTTACGCCACGGCTTGGGAACATGTGGCAGCCAGCGCAGACGTTCAATGAAGCCGCCTTGGGCGATGACATCTGCAGGACACTCGTTCTGGAACACGTACCAGACCTGTCCGTGCAACAACCGGAACAGCGTCATACCCAAGGCCCAGATATCGCTCTTGATACTGGTACCCCTGCCCTGCCACACCTCCACAGCAATATGGTCTGCGTACCCCGCAGCTGAGCCGTAGCCAAGGAGCAACCTGTCGGTGACCAGACCGAAGTCACCGAGCTTTGCCATGCCGAGATGGTCGAGCAGGATGTTGCCTGGCTTGATGTCCCTGTGAAGCATCTCGCGCCCGTGCAATGCGTGCAGCCCGATCAGCACATCGATCGCGACCTTCCGCACGGCAGCGAGAGTCATCGGCCCCCGTTCAAAATGAGCTTGCAGGGAGCCACCGGGGCAGTACGCCATCGTGAAGCGGATGGCATCCTCCACCTCGTCTATACCGTAAACCTGAACGACATTGCGGTGAGTGGCGGTCTTCAGGTGCTGAGCCTCGGCGAGGAATTCCCTCCTGATATCCACCCACTCTTCATCGTCGTTTTCCGCCTTACGGGAAACCACTTTTACTGCCACTTGCCCATGAACGGCGTCTTGACCAAGGAACACTTCACCGAAGTGCCCGTTCCCCAATTTGTCCAGGATTTGGAGTTTCGGAACGACACTGGTCATGGTCGAGCTCTGTGTGCAATCACAAGCATTGCGGCCTCACGACTCCCCTTGCGCAGCTTCGCTCCCTCTAGCTTCTCTGCCCAAAACGCATCGTCGTTCACGCAATCATCGACCTTCCGACCGTAGGTTCGGCTGATCACTTCTTTCTTGAGAACACGGGTCTCACAGGCAGACGCAGCAGCGCACATGATCACACCACGAAGCTCTGCGCTATCGAGAAGCCCCCCGTGGGCCTTGCCTTGAGGTACTGAGCTCGCCTTGACCACTACCTGGTCAATTCCATTCACTTCAAGGTAATCCTTGCACCGATGGAAAAGCGTTTCGTATCCCTTCTGCCGATCCCCTGTGGGCAGCTTCCAGGTCACATCGGTAACCAGTGAGATAGGGGCATCACAGTCATCCGGAATCTGCGTATCAACGACAGTCACTTCCCCGGAACCTACCATCAGACCAACGCAGCGTGTTGCCATGTACTTTTCCTTGTGAAGGCAATTAAATATCACGCCATGGTATTACAGCCGCTTACACCGTCAATTGCCTAGTTGTGTGTGTGAACGTTGCCAGACCACCGAATTCGGGGCCAACGCCGTCTAGCCTGCTGGTTTCAACGAAACAAGAGATCCGACGGTTGGTTCAAACCTGAGCGTCTGGGGACGAATGTTGGCGGCCAAGATCCTGCGAGCCATTGGGAGGCCAAGCGGGCGTCTTTAGCTGGGTTTGTGAGTGGAGTTCGATAGACGCTGGAAGCTGAACGCAACAAAGGGACATGGCCCGATTGGCCATTCGTAACGGCACTACTTGGGACTGAACAGTGGATGACTGGCAGGTAACAAAACGAAAAATATGGGCCACCGCGAAGGCTTGCTTGTTCTGGACTGGACGTCAGATCAAGAAAGTCTTCATGGGCATGTGCATGCTGGTGGGCACCACCTGGGGCTCCATGATCATCGCCCTACTCACCATCGGCAGCGCCGCGATGATCTCCGTGATGAGCGGCGACATCAAAAACGAGTACACCGCCGTACACACCTGGCCCGAGTTCTTCGCAACAGACTACCTGTGGCCGTCCATTCAGCTCTCCATCGCCGCAGTCATCTTGGTGTTCTTACGTGAGGTAGGGGTAGTCACCTCAACCCGGAAGAAGGAAAAAGAGCTGCAGGATCGCCTGACCACCATGCCGCCCAAGCAGTTTCTCGCCGCCTACAGCGACGCGATGATCGACATTCGGCAGCTTTACGAGGGCCTACTAGAAGAAAATGCGCCGCCGTTGACCCGTAAAGGTCTCGCAGGCGACATCCGCATGATGCTCACTAAGATTCTGGTCTTGGCACAGAACTGGGACAGTGCGCCCTCCGAAACGTACAGGGCCAACATCATGATGATTGAGGAAGACAAGGATCTCATCCGCAGGGAGTACTCGAAGCAGGTAAACGACAGCCCCTTCTTCCTGTTCAACTCCAACATCGATGCTCGCTTGGATAACGCAGACGGCATCCTACACATCACAGACCTTGAGCTCTCAACCTTGGTCGGCGCCCAGGTTTTGGCAAAGCCGGACACCGATATCGTGCCGATTTGCTTCCCGTTCAAAATGGATGCGTCGGATCACGCCAAATCGCACCCGAATCTACCCGGCGGGCCTGTAGCGGTCTCTACCATGGCATCTCAATACATCGAAGACTCCCGCACACACTTCAAGCAGTGGCTAGATGATGAGGCACTACAAAATCCGCATATAACTGAACACTATAAAACGACAATCTCCCGTTATTACAACTCTCATCGCTACGCTACGTCCATTCTTTCCATTCCCTTAGTTTCTCGTAATAATGGTGAGGGGATGCCACACCCAATTGGATGTTTAAATATCTACAACAATAAAGCGAACATCCTTATGGGTGATAGCCGCAATGCACAATTCGTACAGTTATTGCAACCAATTTGCGCGTATTTGCATGATATGATATTCTTATACCGTGAAACTAACGACATGGAGGCTAGTTAAAATGACCGAACTTGCCAGAACTGAAGACGTTGCTGAGACTACAGGTGACGTAGCAGTAGAGGTCTCCAATGCTCGGAAGAACAAAGCTTTCGCGAAGATTTACAATAGCCGTATGTCTCGCGAAGAGCTTAGGGCTTCTATGCTGGAGAAGGCGAAGAACGTTGTCGAGAAAGGCATCGGCTCGCTCGATCTGGTAACCGTAGTCGAGCACCGCTAGCCGCTCAGTACCCCATCACTGCGATGCGCTAGCAGCTTACTTGAAGGCCACCGAAAGGTGGCTTTCTCGTTTCTGTCTTCAATGCAACCATCCGCCCCGCAAGGCAAGCCACCACACATGCTTACAGCAACACTCACGTCCCTCATACGTACACGCTCTGGTGGCAAAAACTCTCTTGTGGCCTCAGTCGCGCTGTGTCGGGATTCGTCGTTTTGCAGTCGCACATTCGGCAACGCCGGCTTGGCTCTTGTGATCTTAGCTCTGAGGCTCCTGCTGCTCTAAACTAGCTGGAGTGACATCCACTTCTCGGCATACGCTCCAAATATCACGCTCGTCCAGGTAGGTCGTCAGAACGGTAGCGTCGGTGGCATGCACCACTACTTTCGAATTCCTGTCACCCTCTAGCTCACTATAGAAAACATACTCGACTTTGGTGTACATCCTGACAATTCTTGGCGCCTGCATTACCTGCCCAAAGACTTCAAACTTCCAACCCTCATCGTCAGAAATCCTGATCACCTCACCAGAACCATCATTCTCGATGCTCGCGAACGAACATCCTTCATGGTAATTAAACCCTCCAGTGCATATCTTGTGAGGCTGCTGATGACTTACCACCGGCGCCTTCACTAGTCGCGAATAGTATTTCAGGGTTGCGTATGTTTCTTTATCGATTTCAATATTGGTTATGACCAGAGGCTCAGCGCACTTCTCAGCCAGCGTCCTGACATAGCCAATATAATTAATTAAGAATTTAACTTGAGCATGGAAGCCTTCAGCATCCGAACTAGTTCGCGAATTGAAAGATGCCTCTCCCTGACCAATTTCGATTTCAACAACGAGACGCCCTATATCTAATTGCTGAGCGGCCTTAATAAGCTTATGGAAGCGAGGAACCTCAAGTACATTCTTGCCAATCCAAGGCTCTAAGCTAAAGGACAAGTTAAAATTCGAATCAGATCCATCGTGCGAGCAGTAAGCCTTGAGCTTGAAGAAATCGTCAAAAGCGCTTCCCTCAAAAACCGTCCTCACTGAGCCTGAGCTGTAGTAGCAAGGGAAAGTATCGAGCACTGTTTCGTGCCCCTCCGGCGTCCTGACATAAAGAGTCGTACGCGCCTCCTTCTTGGGCGCAGACATTGTCAGTACCGCTTGTTCAACCCCATAGATGCTCTGATGGATAGCTTCGAAAAGCTTAGAGCCTATGACCTTGAAATGCGCACCTGGGATTGTTAGCTCTCGTCCCTCCTCCAGAAAAGCTTTCTCGGCTGCTAGATATCCGTCAATTTTATCAAGGTCTTCGATAACAAGATTGACTACAACGTCTTCGTCGATCGCACGGATGACATGCGTATATGTGTCTCCAGTTTTGTTTAACTGCACAGTGAATCGCGGATCTAGGTCAGCCAGATTAGATTCGTAGCCTTTAATAATTTCGGCTACTGGCGTCTGCAGTGGGTCATCGGCTCTGTTAATGAATCGATGGAGCAGATCGGTTGAACCTTTATCTGCAGCAGCTTTGACTTCTTTCTCAGTGAAGCTCTTTTGGTTCAGGAGGGAGTTGGATCTAGCCTCAGCATCGCGCTTCCACTGGAGTAGCGTTGTGACGCTGTAGGGGGACTCGTCAGCATCAATGAGCTTCGAATGTGTTTGGCACATCCAAATGCCATTGTCGAAGTGCTTACGCTCTTCTGGAGACTGGTGCTCATCGTATCGTGGGCCTCCTGGTGCAGCAGCTTTGATGTGGCATGCGACACCAATGCCTACAGTGCCTTTTCCGTTCGATTTCGCGCCATGGGTATGTACGTAGCAACCCGGGAAAGAACACACGTTTCCAGCGCTGTCGCGAAGCTTCTGCGTTGTCGTTCCTAGGAAGTTGTCGCGCTTTGGAGCTGTCGCTGCCTTCTTCTTTGCGCTGGTCTTTGGCTTGGATTTCGGCCCGCTCATGCACTGTCCCGGTGATGAATTTGGATGTGCTGATGATGCTTGGAAATGGAGCGGATTGCGATGGTTGGAGGGGTGATGGTGTGGTTGGGTGGGAGGGGTCTGGAGGGCTTTTGGGTGTTGCTCTGATCGACGTGGTTGAGTGGGTTGGGTTTGAGATCGTGGCACCTACCGGAGGTGGGATTTGGGATCGCACCGAGGTTGCTTGGTGAAGGGAGGCTAAAGCGCAATGCTTGGGAGGTTCACTGACTCGAAGGCAAGGGCAGCGTGTGTAGATGTGAAGACTGGAATGGCGGGAGAGAGATCTTGGTGAGTGATTTTTGACAAAATCACTGCCTATTTCGGTGTAAATGGCAAAACGTGGAATTCGTCGAAAATCAGCAACCCCACCCCCTCCAACGCGGGGTCGGCCTGCAAGCGGCGGGTCAGGATGCCCTCGGTCACCACTTCGATGCGCGTCGCGGGCCCTACCTTGCTGTCCAGCCGAATGCGGTAGCCCACCGTTTCGCCCACCTTTTCCCCCAGCTCGCTGGCCAACCGCTCGGCAGCAGCCCGAGCTGCCAAGCGGCGCGGTTCGAGCATCAGGACCTTCTGGGTGCCCAGCCAGGGTTCATTCAGCAATGCCAATGGCACACGGGTGGTCTTGCCGGCGCCGGGCGGTGCTTCGAGCACCGCTTCGTCACGGGTGTGCAAGGCCTGGCGCAGCGCAGGCAAAACGGCATCGATCGGTAAAGAAATCATGGTGGCCCTCGAACTGTGACGCGAGTATAACGGCGAACCGACCCTGCTCTATCATGGTCTTAGCTGTTGGTTGCGGGCGCCTTGCCTGCCCTGCTGAATGCCCTCCGGAGATCTACATGCGCATCCCATCCCGCGTAATCGGTGGCGCCCTCGTCGTCACCCTGCTGACCCAGCTGACGGCTTGCGGCACGATTTTCTACCCAGACCGTCGCGGCCAGATCGACGGCAAGGTCGACCCGGCCATTGCCGTGCTCGATGCCATCGGCATTCTGTTCTACGTGATCCCGGGGCTGGTCGCCTTTGGCGTCGACTTCGCCACCGGTGCCATCTACTACCCGCGCGGCCAAACCGCCCAGGTGGACCCCGCCAAGCTGCGTAATGCCGTCACCCCGGATGGCAAGGTGGACAACCTGAAGCTGCAAGCCATTCTTGAAAGCGAACTGGGCCAGCGCCTGCCGCTGGACGACCCACGGCTTATCCAGCACCGCGGCAGCGCGGAGCAGCTGGCCAGCCTGGGCCTGGCACCTGCGGCCTGACCCCGCGAGGCCCTGCCATGACGACCCCGGCCGAACACCAGCGCCTGCTGCGCCTGGCTACCCGCGCCTCGTTGGCAGTAGCCAGCATTCTGGTGGTGAGCAAGGCGCTGGCCTGGTGGCTGAGCGGTTCGGTCAGCCTGCTGGCCGGGCTGACCGACTCGGCACTGGATGCAGTGGCTTCCTTCCTCAACCTGCTGGCTGTGCACTATGCGCTGCGGCCCGCCGATGACGACCACCGCTTCGGCCACGGCAAGGCCGAAGCCCTGGCCGGCATTGCACAAGCGCTGTTCATCGGCGGCAGTGCGGTGCTGATCGGCCTGCAGGCGGTCGAGCGCCTGCAGGCACCGCAACCCTTGGGCGACACGGCAGTGGGTATCGCCGTGATGCTGTTGTCGCTGGCACTCACCGTCGCGTTGCTCGCCTTGCAGCGCAAGGTCATCCGGGTGACGGGCTCCACGGCAGTGCGCGCCGACTCGCTGCATTATCGCTCCGACCTGCTGCTCAACGGCAGCATCCTGCTGGCCTTGCTGCTGGCCCGTTTCGGCTGGCCACAACTTGACGCCTTGTTCGGCCTGGGCATCGCTTTCTACATCTTGTGGAGCGCCTTGCAGATTGCCCGTGAAAGCACGGCCATCCTCATGGACAAGGAGCTGCCGGGTGATGTCAGCGATGACATGGCCCGCCGAGTGCTGGCTATCGACGGGGTACAGGGGGTGCACGACCTGCGCACGCGCATGTCAGGCAACCAGTGGTTCGTGCAGTTGCACATCGAACTGCCCGGCCAGTTGCCTCTGCACCAGGCCCACAGCTTGTGCGTGCAGGCCTCGGAGGTGATCCGCCAGCATTACCCGAAGGCGGATGTGATCGTGCACGCCGACCCTCTTTGACGGGCACGCCTCAGTTGATGCTGTAACCCCTGCCGCTGAAGCAGGCGCCCAGCGCCCGGCGGTAGTTATCCACAACCGGCGCCGGGGGCGCATAGGCTGCGGTGGCGGGGTCGAAGCCTGACTGGCTGACTGCCCAGCGATGGCACTGGTAACGGTCCTGCTCCTGCTGCTGCGGGCCCTGGCCGTACATCGGGTAGGCCACCACGTCGTACCCGCCCTGTCCTGCCGGCCCAGGCCCAGGCGGCGGCGCGACGGCAGGTGGGTTGACCACCACGTACTGGCGGCTGTCATCCAGGTATTGGTAGTAGGTGTCGGCCACCAGGTAGAACAGTGCGCCGTCCCGTGTCACCTCCCGGGCATAGGGCGGCAGGTAGTCCACACGCACCCCGTGGGGCGGTGCCACCACGATGTATTCCCTGCCGTGTGGGCGGTACCAATACCCGCCTGAGTAGAAGTAGTCCCGGCCGCCGTAGGGCACCTTCCAATACTGGTCAGGGAAGCGCTCCACGGTCTGCCCCGGCCGGTACCGGGGCCCAGGGCCCCAACCGCTGCCCTGCCCGTCGGGCCGGCCATGCCAGCCTTCACCAGGACCATAGCCACGCCACGGTCGGTCGTCGCCGTGGCGCCGCGGAATATCCTGGTAATAGCCCGGGCGTGGCGGCTGGGTTTGCTGCACTTCATCGCGAGAATTCAGCGCCCGGCCTGGCGCAGGGGCAGGCGCAGCGCCAGGCCCAGCCTCACCGGGTGGCTGCGGGCCGGGTGCGCCCGGGCCCTCGCCTGGCCCGGCGGCCACAGCGCCCAGGCTGACGCCCAAGCCCAGCAAACCCACACCTGCCCACAGCCGAATACGCGACTTCATGGTATGCCTCTCGGTTGAAAAAACGGCTAGCGACGACAGTCTACCGCGCCGGCCGAGCAGGCCCATTAAATTTGCGACCATGAAAAAAGGGAGGCCACTGGGGCCTCCCTTCAGGAATTGTCGTCCGTGCTCGGCGCTTGTGGCCCCGGCTCACCTCACACCGTCTTCTGGAGGGTGCGTAGCCCGGGGGCCTGGCACATCCTGTTGGATGGCTGGCCGCGACCGCCCGCCTAGGGCGCGTCGCCGTGGACTGATGTCCGGGCAGTGATTCTGTTGATAAAGATACCTGGGCAGAGCCGGCAGAGGATTGCGAAGATTGCTCGGATAAATAGCACTTGCGCAATTTTTTACCCTGGATTGATAATTCGCCGCAATCTGAAAAGAAAAGGATCAACACGTGAGCAAACTCGACCGCTACGACCTGAGCATCCTCGCCGAATTGCAGCGCGATGCCCGCATCTCCAACCAGGAACTGGCCGAGCGCATCGGCCTGTCGCCCTCGCCCTGCTCGCGTCGGGTCAAACAGCTGGAGGACGATGGCTACATCTCCCGGCAGGTGGCCTTGCTCGACCGCAAGAAGCTGGGCCTGAGCCTGACCGCCTACGTGCTGATCGGCATGGACCGGCACACGCCCGAACGTTTCGAAACCTTCGAGGCGGCCATCCGCAACCTGCCGCAAGTGCTCGAATGCAGCCTGGTGACCGGTATGGATGCCGACTACCAGCTCAAAGTGGTGGTGCCCGACATGGACCATTACCAGAAGCTGTTGCTGGGCAGCCTGACGCGGATCGAAGGCGTTACCAGCGTGCGCTCGAGCTTCGTGCTGAACCAGGTACTGGCCAGTACCGAGCTTCCATTGACCCACCTGCGGTAAATGCCGTTGAGCCTGGGCGTATAATCGCCCGCTCAGCCTGCCTGGAGAACCCTGATGGATCCTGCCGTATTCGAAGAATGGATGATGATCATCCTGGTCACCGTGTTGATCGGTTTCATGGGGTTCATCGTGTGGGACCTGGCCAAGAAATCCAAGGCCGGGCGGTTCGGCACCTTCATCCTGTTCTTCGTGCTGGGGCTGGGCGTGCTGGCCTTCGTGATAAAAAGCGTGGTGGTAGGCTTTCTGGAGGGCGTCTGAGCGTTAAAGGGCCGGCGCCACTTCACGCCAGCAACCCTGCTCCAGGCCATCCAGTGCCCAGTCGCCGATGCGTACCCGCACCAGGCGCAAGGTGGGTAGCCCTACAGCTGCCGTCATCCGCCGTACCTGGCGGTTACGGCCTTCGCGGATCACCAGCTCGAGCCAGTGGGTGGGCACGCTCTTGCGAAAGCGTACCGGCGGGTTGCGCGGCCACAGCTGGGGCTCTTCCAGGCGGCGAGCCTCGGCGGGCAGCGTGAGGCCATCATTCAACTGCACACCCTCGCGCAACCGCTGCAACTGCTCGTCGCTGGGCTCACCCTCTACCTGCACCCAATAGGTCTTGGCCAGCTTGTGCCTGGGGTCGGCGATTCGCGCCTGCAGGCTGCCGTCGTTGGTCAGCAGCAGCAAGCCTTCGCTGTCCCGGTCCAGGCGCCCGGCCGGGTATACGCCGGGGATGTCGATGAAGTCCTTGAGCGTGGCACGGCCTTCACCGTCGCTGAACTGGGTCAACACGTCGAAGGGCTTGTTGAACAGGATCAGCCGCGGGTCGGCCGGTGGCGCCTTGGCCTGGCGGCGGGGGCCGGGAGCAGGCCGCGCCTGGGGGCGGCGCGGCTTGGAACGGGGTGGCAGTGACATGGACCCTCAGCGGAACGGCGGCTCGTCGAAGCTGCGCAGTTTACGCGAGTGCAGCGAGTTGAGCTCGGTGCGCAGCAGGTCCAGCGCAGCAATACCGATCTTCAGGTGCTGGCTGACGGCGCGGTTGTAGAACGCGTTGGCCGAACCCGGCAGCTTGATTTCGCTGTGCAGCGGCTTGTCCGATACGCACAGCAGCGTGCCGTAAGGCACCCGCAGGCGGTAACCCTGGGCGGCGATGGTGCCGCTTTCCATGTCCACGGCCACGGCCCGGGACAGGTTGATCAGCGGCCGCTCCTGAGCCCAGCGCAGCTCCCAGTTGCGGTCGTCGTAGGTCAGCACGGTGCCGGTGCGCAGGCGCTTCTTCAACTGCTCGCCGCGTTCGCCGGTCACCTGCGCAGCCGCCTCCTGCAACGCCATTTGCACCTCGGCCAGGGCAGGGATCGGAATATTCGGCGGTACTACCCGGTCCAGGATGCCGTCACGGCGCATGTAGGCATGGGCCAGTACGTAGTCACCAATGGTCTGCGACTGGCGCAGGCCGCCACAGTGGCCGATCATCAGCCAGCAGTGCGGGCGCAGCACGGCCAGGTGGTCGGTGATGTTCTTGGCATTGGACGGGCCTACACCGATGTTGACCAGGGTGATGCCATCGCCGTCTTCGGCGATCAGGTGGTAAGCCGGCATCTGGTAGCGGTGCCACACCACGCCGGCCACCAGGGCCTGCGCCTCGCCATGGTCCATGGCCTTTTCGATCACCACGTTGCCGGGCAGCACCATGCGCACGAAGCGCGGGTCGTCACGCAGCTGGTCCAGACCGTGGCTGATGAACTGGTCCACATAGCGGTGGTAGTTGGTCAGCAGGATCCAGGGCTGCACATGGCGCCAGTCGCTACCGGTGTAGTGCACCAGCCGGCGCAGCGAGAAGTCGACGCGCGCCGCGTCGAACAGCGCCAGGGGCAAGGTATCGGTGCTGTCCCAGTCGTACAGGCCGTCGGCGATGTTGTCAGTGGCAGCAGACAGGTCGGTGCTGGGGAACACCCGCGCCAGCTGCGCCGCGGTGATGCCGCTACCCGCCAGTTCATCACCCTGGTCGACCACGTAGGGGTACGGGATGCTCTGCTCGCTGACGCCCACCTCCACCGTGACGGTGTAGTCGTGCATCAACGGGCGCAGTTGCTCCAGCAGGTAACCGCGAAACGCAGCCGGCTGGGTGATGGTGACGCTGTAGGTACCGGCCACCTGCACCTTGGCGTAGGCACGCGTGGTAGCCGCGACTTCGCCGTGGCTGTAGTAGGTCAGGCGCAACGCCGGGTAGCGGAACAGGTCACGCGCCTGGGCATCGGGCTCGGTACGGTCCTTCAAGTAACGTTTCAGGGCCTGGCTGAGGGCACTGGTGGCCTGCTCGTGCAAGGCCGCCAGACGATCGACGGCCTGTTCGGGAGTATCAACGACTTCAAACGCTTGGCTCACACTGTGCTTCCTGTCTGGACATGCATGAGAATCATCTTGCCTGCCTTCTTGGGCAAATACACCCCCATTGATCGGTGTTGCACCCATTCGCCCCTTGAGCTCAGCACCGCACCTGTAAACCCGTGCCCACCCTCAGAACAGCCCGCTCATCCCGCCCAGGCTGGCGTGGCCCTTGCCACCAACGCCTCCACATCGGCCCCCCGTGGCAGCGCGCCGTACACCCGCCCACTGCCCGCCAGGCGGCTACCGATGAACGCATCGCTGACCACCGCGTTCCCCGCCTGTAGCAACAGCTTGGCCTGCAGCGCCAGGGCAATGTCTTCGGTCAGCTGCCGCGCCCGGTACTGCAGGTCACCGGTGTCGGTAAACGCGGCCTTAAGGTTGCCGATATGCGCCGCCAGGCGAGGGTCGCCATGGCCATCGCCCAGCTCGGTAAACAGCGCATCCAGCACGCCCGGTTCCTTGGACAAGGCCCGCAGCACGTCCAGGCATTGCACGTTGCCCGAGCCTTCCCAGGTCGAGTTCACCGGCGCTTCGCGGTACAGCCGCGGCAGGATGCTGTCTTCCACATAACCGGCGCCGCCCAGGCATTCGGCCGCTTCGTTGATCATGCCGGGGGCGCGTTTGCACATCCAGTATTTGCCTACCGCCGTGACCAGCCGTGCAAAATGTGCCTGCTGCGGGTCATCCAGTTGCTCCAGTGCCTGCCCCATGCGCAGGCTCAAGGCCAG
Source organism: Pseudomonas sp. S60 (assembly GCF_016647865.1). NCBI lineage: Bacteria > Pseudomonadati > Pseudomonadota > Gammaproteobacteria > Pseudomonadales > Pseudomonadaceae > Pseudomonas > Pseudomonas sp. S60. Next base: position 118,574 of record NZ_JACVVH010000003.1, read on the forward strand.
CGCGGCTTCGCTTTCCAGCGCCAGGTCGGCCAGCACGTTCTGCATCAATGGCTGGGCGTTCAGCAACCGCCCGCCCACCTTGCGATGCGCACAGTGGTGGGCAGCCTGGGTCAGTGCCTGGCGCATCAGGGCGCTGGAGCCAACCATGCAGTCGAAGCGCGTCATCGCCACCATTTCGATGATGGTCGGCACACCCCGCCCCTCTTCGCCGACCATCCACGCCAGCGCCCCCCGGAATTCGACCTCGCTGGAGGCATTGGCGCAATTGCCCAGCTTGTTCTTGAGCCGCTGGATATAGAACTGGTTACGGTGGTCGTCCGGGCGATGGCGCGGCAACAGGAAGCAACTGAGGCCTTTCTCGGTTTGCGCCAGGGTGAGGAAGGCGTCGCACATCGGCGCCGAACAAAACCATTTGTGACCAACCAGCTCATAAGGCTGGCCCGGCCCCGGCGCCCCCACCGGGTAAGCCCGGGTGGTGTTGGCGCGTACATCGGTCCCCCCTGCTTTTCGGTCATGGCCATGCCCAGGGTGACGCCTGCCTTGTGCCGGTCGCCGACATTGCGCGGGTCGTACTGGCAGGCCAGGATCTTCGGCAGCCAGTACTCGGCCAGCTCGGGTTGCAGCCGCAGCGCCGGCACGGCAGCGAAGGTCATGGTCAGCGGGCAACCGCTGCCCGCCTCGGCCTGGCTGTGCAGGTAGGTCATCGAGGCCCGCGCCACATGGGCGCCGGGGCGGGGTTCGGCCCAAGGCAGCGAAGGCAGGCCATGCTCGACGGCGGTGCGCATCAGTTCATGGTAGGCCGGGTGGAATTCGACCAGGTCGATACGGTGGCCATAGCGGTCATGGCTGCTGAATTCGGGTTTGTGCGCGTTGGCCAGGAAACCTGCCTGCATCAATGGCCCACCCGCCAGCGCGCCGTAGGTATCGATCCGCGACTCGGCCCAGCCCGCCCCGTAACGCCTGGACCACTCCTGAAGCGGCAGGTCGAGGCGGTAGAGGTTGGCGCCATCCAGGGGTGGCGGCTGGTTGGTGACTTCGTGAGTTTCAGCGTACTGGTGCAGGTTCATGGAGGGCTCCTGGATCCGGGGGGAGTCAAAGCTCGCCGCAGGATTTGCAGCGCTTGAGGGATCGCGCGCCGCCCGCGCGGCGCATCGCGAGCTGCGCTCGCTCCTACAGTTTATTTGGGCCAATTATTCCTGCGCCATGCGAGCATAGCTCGCGATGCGCCGCGCGGGCGGCGCTCGTTCTGTCAGGCGCTGCACCTGCAATGGCGAACACCCACCAGCCCTACCCCATACCCTCAGGGCAAGCGCCGCGCCTGCCGGATATCCGGGCTCATCTGCACCTGCGAAATCGCCATGTTCACACTCAACTCAAACCGGCTCCCTAGTCCGCGTGTGGACTCATGGGCCAACCGTGCGCCCAGCAACTCGCCCATCTGCCGGCAGATCGACAGCCCGATACCCAGCCCGCCATAGCGCCGGGTCATCGACCCATCCACCTGGAAGAAGCGCTGGTACAGGGTCGACTGCTCCAGGTCATCGAAGCCAATGCCGCTGTCGCTCACGGTAAAGCTCAACGCCAGATCCCTCGGCCCCACACGGCGCCCACGCACCTGAACCGTCACACCGCCCTGGTGGGTGAACTTCAACCCGTTGTCCACCAGGCAACCCAGGCAACGGGCCAGCTTTTGCGCGTCACCCAGCAGCTCATCCGGGATGTCGGCGGGAATGTCCAGGCTCAGGTACAGCCCCTTGCTCAACGCCCGCCCCGCATACCCTGCGCGCAAGCCCTGCAGCAGTGCCCGCAGGCTGAACGGCGCGGGGTGCGCGCGCAGGCGGCCTGCCTGCAGCTCAGACAGGGTGAGAATGGCATCCACCAGGTCCATCATGCCCTGCGCCGACCCCACAGCAGTGCGGTGGTAATGGGCCATTTCGGCGTCCATCGGCAGGGTCTGCATCAGCTCCAGCGAGCCGATCACACCATTCATGGGCGTGCGCAGTTCATGGGTAACGCTGGCCAGAAACTCATCCTTCAGCCGGTTGCTGGTGGCTAACTGCTGGTTGACTTGCTCCAGCGTGCGGCCGGTGTCACGCAGGGCCTGCGCCTGCTGATTGCGCAAGTTGTTGATGCGGTCGGCCAACGCCAGCGACAGCAACGCCACCTCCAGCGCCGAACCCAGCTGGCTGGCGTACATGGTGATGAACAGGTTCGGCAGGTAACCCAGGACCATGAGGGTGTTGACCAGCCCACCCAGCAAAAACGCCGTCCAGGCGATGATGAACCACCGCGCTACACGCAAACCACGCCACCAGGCATACAGCCCGGCGCTGAAAATGCTCACCGTGAACAGCAGTGCCAGCGCCGTTGCCATGCGCAACGCGATGCCGTAGCGCAGGGTCACGGCCAGCACCATCACCCCTGCGCCGCCCAGCATCAATGCCTGCAACAGCCGGTCGAACCGCGGGCTGATGCTGCGCAGTTGCAAGAAGTGCCGGGCGAACTGGCAGCCAAACAGCCCGGCAGCGCCGATGAACAGCGGCGTACAGGCATTCGCCCACCAAGGGCTGTGTGGCCACAGGTAGGCAATGCCCGCGCCGTTGACCGACACCTGGTACAACCCGAACGAAGCGATATACAGGATGTAGTACAGGTAACTGACATCGCGCACGCTCAGGTAAATGAACAGGTTGTACACCAGCATCACCAACAGCACGCCATAGATCATGCCCAGCACGTAGAAATGGCTGGGCTGCGCCTCCAGGTAGGCCTCCGGCGCCCACAGGGCCAGCGGCGCCTGTACCGAACCCTGGCTGTGCAGGCGCAAGTAGACAGTGGTGGCCTGCCCAGGTGGCAACTGCAGGCTGAACAGGTAGTTGCTCTGGCGGATCTGGCGGCAGTCGTAAGGCAAGGCATCGCCCGTGCGCTGAGCCAGCTGAAAATGCCCGTCGGGGTTGGCAACGTACAGTTCAAGGTGATCGAGCGGCGGGTAGGCGAGTTCCAGCAACCACTGGCGTGGCGTGGCAGCGCCCTGCGCGAGGGGCCGCAGCTCAAGCTTGAGCCAGAACACCGAAGTGGAATAGCCGGCGTTCATCACCGCTTGCTGGTGTGGGCGAAAGTGCTGGGCGAAGCCAGGTGCGCTGACCTGCGCGATGCTGGCACTGCCGTCTGGGTCTTCATACACCTGCATGACCTTGCCCAAAGGCAGGTGACGGGTGGTATCGGCGAAGTCCACCGCCCCGGCAAGCACCGGCAGCAAACCCAACAACACAATCAGCAAATAGCGCATACAGCCCCAGCATGGCCTGGCCAGTCGCGTCGTGTTCGCCTCCTTTCCGTTTGAGACGACGTGAGCCGGCAGTACCCATTGATCGAATGATGCGCGCACTCTAGCACACCTGCGTCAGGCTGCCGCAGGCAACACTGAAGAAACCGCTCTAGAACAGTGGTTACAGGCCATTAGCGACTACAGCCCTTACCCTGACACAACTAAACCCGTGCCTGGGGCGGCCCCCTCAAACCGCTTTGGTGGTAAGCTCGCCGACCATGAATACCTACGCCTCCCGCCCCGTTGTCCTCTGTCTCTCCGGCCACGACCCCAGTGGCGGTGCCGGCCTGCAGGCAGACATCGAAGCCCTGCTCGCCCAAGGCTGCCACGCCGCGCCCGCGGTGACCGCCCTGACTGTGCAGGATACCGTCAACGTTACCGACTTCCGCGTGCTCGACCGCGCATGGGTGCTGGCCCAGGCCAATGCCGTGCTGGCCGACTCCCAGGTGGCCGCCGTGAAGCTGGGCATGCTCGGCTCTATCGAGATGGTCGACACCGTCGCCGAACTGCTGGCCGCGCACCCGCACCTGCCGCTGGTGTGCGACCCGGTACTGCGCGCGGGCGGCGGCGGGCGGCTGGGCAAGGACGAGGTGGGTTACGCCCTGCGCGAGCGCCTGTTGCCATTGGCAACCATCGCCACGCCCAACCTGCCAGAGGCGCGTATTCTTGCCGAACTGCCCGAGGGCAGCGCCGATGAGTGCGCAGACAAACTGCTGAAGTTCTGCAAGCACGTGCTGATTACCGGCGGCCACGGCGACGAAGCCGAAATCCACAACCGCCTGTACAGCCGTGACGGCCAGCACCACACCTGGACGTGCCAGCGTCTGCCGGGCAGCTACCATGGTTCGGGCTGCACCCTGGCCAGCGCCCTGGCCGGCCGCCTGGCCTTGGGCGAACAGCTGGACAGCGCTGTGCGCAGCGCCCTGGACTACACCTGGCGCACGCTGCGCGATGCAGAACAGCTGGGCAAGGGCCAGTACGTGCCGCGCCGCCTGCCGCTGGACTTCTGCTCCTGACACGAGGTGTTTGATGAAACTACGGGGCTTGTACGCCATCACCGACAGCCAGCTGCTCGCCGGGCGTTTTCTCAGCCATGTGCAAGCAGCCCTCGAAGGCGGTGTGTGCCTGCTGCAGTACCGTGACAAGGGCGACGACGAGGCACGCCGCCTGCGGGAGGCCGAGGCCCTGAAAAACCTGTGCGAGCGTTACGGCACCCAACTGATCATCAATGACGATGCCGAGCTGGCTGCACGCCTGGGTGTCGGTGTGCACCTGGGCCAGACTGATGGCCCCCTGACGCCGGCCCGCGCCTTGCTGGGCCGCCAGGCAATCATCGGTTCTACCTGCCATGCCAGCCTGGACCTCGCTGCCCAGGCGGCCAGCGAAGGGGCCAGCTATGTCGCCTTTGGCCGCTTCTTCAACTCCACCACCAAACCGGGTGCCCCCGCTGCCAGCCTCAGCCTGCTGGAACAGGCGCGCCCCCAGGTGAAGCTGCCGATCGCGGTGATCGGCGGCATCACCCTCGACAATGCCGCCCCGCTGGTTGCCCATGGCGCCGACCTGCTGGCGGTGATCCACGGCCTGTTCGGTGCCGATAGCGCGCAGGAAGTCACCCGCCGCGCCCGCGCCTTCAACGCCTTGTTCGCATCCTGATTCGAGAGAGCCCTCCATGTCCCGTTCCGAAGCCCTGTTCGCCCAAGCCCAGAAGCACATCCCCGGGGGCGTCAACTCGCCCGTGCGCGCCTTCAAAAGCGTTGGCGGCACGCCGCTGTTCTTCAAGCACGCCGAAGGTGCCTACGTCGTAGACGAGGATGACAAGCGCTATGTCGACTATGTGGGTTCCTGGGGCCCGATGATTCTTGGCCACGGCCACCCCGACGTGCTGGATGCCGTACGCCGCCAGCTGGACCATGGCTTGTCCTACGGCGCCCCTACCGCCATGGAAACCGAAATGGCCGACCTGGTCTGCGCCCTGGTACCGTCCATGGAAATGGTACGCATGGTCAGCTCGGGCACCGAAGCGACCATGAGCGCCATCCGCCTGGCCCGTGGCTACACCGGTCGCGATGCCATCATCAAGTTCGAAGGCTGCTACCACGGCCACTCCGACAGCCTGCTGGTCAAGGCCGGTTCCGGCCTGCTCACCCAGGGCGTGCCAAGCTCGGCGGGCGTGCCGGCCGATTTCGCCAAGCACACCCTGACCCTGCCGTTCAACGACATCGCTGCGGTCGAAAAAACCCTCGCCGAAGTCGGCCAGACCGTCGCCTGCATCATCGTCGAGCCGGTTGCCGGCAACATGAACTGTGTACCGCCGGCCCCGGGCTTCCTCGAAGGCCTGCGTGAGCAGTGCGACAAGCACGGTGTGGTGCTGATCTTCGACGAAGTGATGACGGGCTTTCGTGTCTCGCTGGGCGGCGCCCAGGGCCACTACGGCATCACCCCCGACCTGTCCACCTTCGGCAAGATCGTCGGCGGCGGCATGCCCGTCGGCTGCTTTGGCGGCAAACGCGAAATCATGGGCTGCATCGCCCCCCTCGGCCCGGTTTACCAGGCAGGCACGCTGTCGGGCAACCCGCTGGCGATGGCCGCCGGCCTGACCACCCTCAACCTCATCAGCCGCCCAGGCTTCCACGCCGAGCTGACCGACTACACCACCCGCATGCTGGACGGCCTGCAGCAACGCGCCGATGCCGCAGGTGTGCCGTTCGTCACCACCCAGGCGGGTGCCATGTTCGGCCTGTACTTCAGCGGCGCCGACGACATCGTCACGTTCGAAGACGTGATGGCCAGCGATGCAGAGCGCTTCAAGCGCTTCTTCCACCTGATGCTCGACGGCGGCGTGTACCTGGCCCCGAGCGCGTTCGAGGCAGGCTTCACCTCCATCGCCCATGGCGACAAGGAGCTGCAAATCACCCTGGATGCAGCTGAGAAGGCCTTTGCCGCGCTGAAGTGATGCAGCGCCGGTAATGGCCCCGCACAGGTGCTGGAGGGGGCCATTACCGGCAATCAACACCGCGCACAATCAGCCGACTTCCCCAACCCGAGATAAATTCCAGTAAAACTTTGTAAGGTTGGCGCTGCTTATCCCATAATGTGCCACCAGAGACATTGGCCGCAGCTTTGCAGAGGTAAGTCGATCCCCATGAACCGCACCGGCCGCGCCCTCACCCTGGGCTGCCTGCTGCTTCTTCAGCCCCTGCTGGCCCTGGCGGAGGGCGGTAACTCGTTGCTTATCCCGGCAACGGGGCGCTGCACGTTGAATGTGCAGCCTGAAGACCTGGCAAATGCACTCAAGGCTTGTGAGCAGACCGCGACCGCAGGGGATGCCCAGGCGCAGTTCGAACTGGGCGAGCATTACTACACCCAGGCACCCAAAGACCTGAACAAAGCACTGGACTGGTTCCAGAAAGCGTCGCTTCAAGGTCATGCCGAAGCCCAGTACCGCCTGGGTGCCATGTTCTTCCGTGGTGAAGGGGTCAAGGCCAACAACGTGCAGGCCTACATCCTGCTGAAGATGGCGGCGGTCAACGGCGCTGAAGATGCCCTGGACATGGCCGACGAGGTCACCGAGCAGATGCCCCGCGACGAGCTGGAACACGCCACTCAGGTACTCGGCCAGATCTTCCGCAAGTATTTGCTGGAACTGCAGAACGCCGACGGCCGCTCACCGTTCTCGCCACTGCCCTGAGTGCTGCATATAGGGCAGCGCCGATCGGGGCTTTCGCCACTGCCATTCAAGGGTTATTCTTGGGCTCACACCCATTGCCGTCGAGCGGCTAAAAAAAGACCTTGAACGCACCCATAGAACCCCATCGTTTCATCCTCGAGCCCTTCGAGGCCCCCCGTTTCGCCAACTTGTGTGGCCAGTTCGACGAGCATCTGCGCCTGATCGAGCAACGCCTGGCCATCGAGATCCGCAACCGCGGCAATCAGTTCGAACTGATCGGCGACCCCAAGACCACCAGCGCTGCCGAGCAGCTGCTGCGCCGTCTTTACCGTGAAACCAAGGCCACCGAGCTGTCACCGGAGACCGTGCACCTGTACCTGCAGGAATCGGCCGTCGAGAACATCGACAACCCGGCGGTCAACGAGGTCAGCGTTTCGCTGCGCACACGCAAGGGCAATATCCGCCCCCGTGGCGTCAACCAGCAGCGCTACGTGAAGGAAATTCTGGCCAACGACATCAACTTCGGTATCGGCCCAGCAGGCACCGGCAAGACTTACCTGGCCGTTGCCTGCGCTGTCGACGCCCTGGAGCGTGAACAGGTACGGCGCATCCTGCTGGTACGCCCGGCGGTTGAGGCCGGCGAGAAGCTCGGCTTCCTGCCGGGTGACCTGGCGCAGAAGATCGACCCGTACCTGCGACCGCTGTACGACGCACTGTATGAGATGCTGGGTTTCGAGCATGTGGCCAAGCTGATCGAACGCCAGGTGATCGAGATCGCTCCGCTGGCCTACATGCGCGGGCGCACCTTGAACAACAGCTTCATCATCCTCGACGAAAGCCAGAACACCACGCTCGAACAGATGAAAATGTTCCTTACCCGTATCGGCTTCGGTTCAACCGCCGTGATTACCGGTGACATCACCCAGGTCGACCTGCCGCGTGGCACCAAGTCGGGCCTGGCCCACGTGATCGAGGTGCTCAGGGACGTACCGGGTATCAGCTTTACCCACTTCCAGCCCAAGGACGTGGTCCGTCACCCACTGGTACAGCGCATCGTCGAAGCCTACGACCGCTTCGATGCCCGCCAGGCCAAGCCCGAGGCGCCTGGCAAAGATGCTTGAACTGGACATGCAACGGGCGACCGACGCGGCCGCCCCGGATGACGCGGCGTTCCGCCGTTGGTGCGAACTTGCCTTGCGTCAGCGCCAGGCCGATTCCGAGATGACCATTCGTCTGGTCGACGAAGCCGAAGGCCGGGAACTCAATCACACGTACCGGCACAAAGACTACGCCACCAACGTGCTGTCGTTCCCTGCAGACGTGCCCGATGACCTGCTCGATATCCCGCTGCTGGGCGACCTGGTCATTTGCGTGCCCGTGGTCGAACGTGAGGCTGCCGAACAAGGCAAGCCGCTGGAGGCCCACTGGGCGCACCTGGTCATCCACGGCTGCCTGCACCTGCTCGGCTACGACCACATCGACGATGACGAGGCCGAAGAAATGGAAGGCCTGGAACGGGATTTGCTGGCGCAACTGGGTCACCCCGACCCTTACGCCGACGATGAAACCGACTCAATCACACACTGATACACCAAGGATCACGAGAACCGCCATGAGCGAAGATCGATCGAGCAACGGGCAGAAGTCCTGGCTGGGCAAACTGACCCAGGCTTTTGCCCATGAGCCGAAAAACCGCCAGGAGCTCCTCGAGCTGCTGCGCGAAGCCCACCAGAACAAACTGCTGGACAGCGAAGCGCTGACTATCGTCGAGGGCGCCATCCAGGTGGCCGACCTGCAGGTACGCGACATCATGGTGCCGCGCTCGCAGATGAACAGCATCCGCGCTGGCCAGTCGCCGCGCGAATTCCTGCCGGCGGTGATCGATGCGGCGCATTCGCGCTACCCGGTCATCGGCGAAAGCCACGACGATGTGCTGGGCGTGCTGCTCGCCAAAGACCTGCTCCCGCTGATTCTCAAAGAGAATGGCGACAGCTTCAACATCAAGGACCTGCTGCGCCCCGCCACCTTCGTGCCGGAGTCCAAGCGCCTGAACGTGCTGCTGCGCGAGTTCCGCGCCAACCACAACCACATGGCCATCGTCATTGATGAGTACGGTGGCGTGGCCGGCCTGGTTACCATCGAGGACGTGCTGGAACAGATCGTCGGCGATATCGAAGACGAGCACGACGTCGAGGAAGACAGCTACATCAAGCCGCTGCCCAGCGGCGACTTCCTGGTCAAGGCGCTGACGCCCATCGAGAACTTCAACGAATTCTTCGACAGCGGCTTCTCCGATGACGAGTTCGATACGGTCGGTGGCCTGGTCATGAGTGCGTTCGGGCACCTGCCCAAACGTAACGAGACCACCGAAATCGGCTCGTACAAGTTCCGTGTCCTGAATGCCGACAGCCGGCGCATACACCTGCTGCGCCTGACCCCGATCAACCGTTAAGGACAAACATGCACTGGATCACCCGCCCCGGCTGGCCCGGTAACCTGCTGGCCCTGGCGGCCGGTGCTTCCACCCTGCTGGCGCTGGCGCCCTTCGATATCTGGCCGCTGGCGCTGCTGTCCATAGCGGTGCTCTACCTGGGCCTGCGCGAGCTCAGCCCGCGCCAGGCCCTGTGGCGCGGCTGGTGGTTCGGCTTTGGTCTTTACGGGGCCGGCACCTGGTGGATCTACGTCAGCATGACCACCTACGGCGGCGCTTCGCCGGTGCTGGCGATCGCCTTGCTGCTGGCATTCTTTGCCGCCCTGGCCTGGTTCTTCGCCTTACCCACCTGGTTGTGGGCCCGTTGGCTGCGGCGCAACGAAGCACCGTTGGCCGATGCCCTGTGCTTCGCGGCATTGTGGCTGCTGCAAGAGGCTTTCCGTGGCTGGTTTCTCACTGGCTTCCCGTGGCTGTACGCGGGTTACAGCCAACTGGACGGCCCACTCGCAGGCCTGGCACCGCTCGGCGGCGTGTGGCTGGTCTCGTTCACCCTGGCTTTGACAGCTGCGCTGTTGTGCAACCTGCACCGCTTGCGTGCGCGCCCGGCATTCCTGGCTGTGGCGTGCGTGCTGCTGCTCAGCCCCTGGGGCCTTGGCCTGGCGCTTAAAGGCCACGCCTGGACTACCCCGGCAGGCGACCCACTGAAGGTGGCTGCCATCCAGGGCAACGTCGAGCAAGACGTCAAATGGGACCCCGCACACATCGACGCGCAACTGGCGCTGTACCGTGACCTGAGCTTCAGCTCCCGGCCAGTGGACCTGCTGATATGGCCGGAAACCGCAGTGCCGGTGCTGAAGGACCAGGCCCAGGGCTACATCGACATGATGGGCCGCTTTGCCGCCGAACGTCATTCGGCGCTGATCACCGGGGTGCCGGTGCGCGAGGTGGTGCACCGCCAGCGCCGCTACTTCAATGGCATTACGGTTGCTGGCGAGGGTGACGGTACGTACCTCAAGCAGAAGCTGGTGCCATTTGGTGAATACGTGCCGCTGCAGGACATGCTGCGTGGGCTGATCGAGTTCTTCAACCTGCCCATGTCCGACTTCGCTCGCGGGCCGGAAGACCAGGCTTTGCTGCAGGCCAAGGGTTACCAGATTGCACCGTACATCTGCTACGAAGTGGTCTACCCGGAGTTCGCCGCAGGCCTTGCCGCGCGCAGCGACCTGCTGCTGACCATCAGCAACGACACCTGGTTCGGCACCTCCATCGGCCCGCTGCAACACCTGCAGATGGCCCAGATGCGCGCACTCGAAGCCGGGCGCTGGATGATCCGTGCCACCAACAACGGCGTCACGGCCCTGATTAACCCATATGGCCGCATCACAGCCCAGGTGCCTCAGTTCCAGCAGGCGGTGATGTATGGCGAAGTGGTGCCGATGCAGCAGCTCACGCCGTACCTGCAGTGGCGCTCGTGGCCGTTGGCGATCGTGTGCGGCCTGCTGCTGGGCTGGGCGCTGCTGGCCGGGCGGGTTGCCAGGGCTGTCTAAACCTGCACCAATGTAGGAGCGAGCGCAGCTCGCGATGCGCCGCGCGAGCGGCGCTGGCTATCACAGGCGAAACCATCATCAAGACGGGCACTAGGGCGCGGGCGATTCAATAAAACAACCGGTAGCCTGCCAAGCCTGCCATTTCATTGATTAGCTGCCCGTTCTGCCACACCGATCGGCTCTCGGGCAGCAAGCCAGCGAAGGGGCGGCCATGTTCGCGCCCCAGGAACCCCACCGGTGCTGACACCACCGTGAACCCCGCCTGCTCGAAGCTCCAGCGCGAGCGCTGCATGTGCCAGGCTTGCGTCACCACCACCACCCGGCGCACGCCAAGCGGCTGCAACAGCGCTGCGGTCAGCTGGGCATTCTCCCAGGTGGTACGGCTGGCTTCTTCACGCCACTTCACCTGAACCCCGAAATCCTCGGCCAGGCTATCAGCCATCAACCCGGCTTCGCTCGGCGGCGTGCCGTAATGCAGGCCACCGCTGGTCACTACCGGCAGCCCCGAGGCCTTGGCCAGGCGCGCCGCAAAACGCAGGCGCTCCAGCGCAGTCGGCGTCGGCTGGTCAGCCCCGGCCCAGGCAGGGTCGCCGCGCTCACGGCCAGCCCCCAGCACCACGATGGCATCGGCCCGGCGGCTGAGGTTCGCCCACTCGCCAGGCTCCAGCGCCGGCTCGGTTTCCAGCAACCGCGCCGCTTGCTGCACCGTCAACGGCAGGCTCATCAGCCACAGGCCGCCAAGCCCCAAGGCGAAGCACATTGCAGCAAGCCTGGGCCGTGTTCGCCGCAGCCACCAGGCGGCACCCAGTAACAGCAGCAACAGGCCAGGTGGCAGCAGCCATTGTTTGATGAAGTATCGGATGGGCATCAGCTACACCTCCTGGGCAGGCGTGCAGCCTAAAAGCATCGGCGCCGGTCAACAAGAGCAGACCGGCACCGATGGAGTACGCTCAGAAAATGGACCCAGGCCCGACGATGGCCTGGTCAGCGATGAGACGTTGCTCTTGAACGCGGCGCATGCGCGGGGCGTTTTCTGTCCTTGAGCCAGATGATCCTGGCCGATGCCGGCTCCGCTTGTGGGTAACTGCCGGCACAGCCCTCGGGGCGCGCCCGGAACGATTCCAGGTAAGCCCTGATCACCTCGAACTCGGCGTGGCTCAAACCACGCAATTCCAGTTCCGCAGGCATCTCGTCACGCAACTGCACCGACGCCCTGGCCGTCTCCAGGGCCAGCCCAAGGCGGTCGATCAGCCGTTCGTAAAGTTCTGGTTTGATTGCAGGTAGCTGCGACTCTCCCATCCGTTCACCTCATTGAAGATAAGACCATATCTCCCCCCACCACTGAGCTTAGCGTCGATGCCAAAAGCAGCCGGGCGCCGCGACCAGCGGGCATTCGCAACGAAGGTTTCCCACGATACGCAGCGCTGCTGTATGCTACGGCGTTCACTCCAGGCGACACCGGAGTGCCGGATGCAGCTAGGTTTCGCTGCCTGCAACAAGGTCTTTTCTCTCTCAGCCAAAAGTAGCCATGCACGAACAATACACGCCCCGTGACATAGAAGCCGCCGCCCAGACGTTCTGGGACGAGCAACAATCGTTCGCTGTTACCGAACAGCCAGGCAAAGATACCTACTACTGCCTATCGATGTTCCCGTACCCGAGCGGCAAGCTACACATGGGCCACGTGCGCAACTACACCATCGGTGACGTGATCGCGCGCTACCAGCGCATGCTGGGCAAGAACGTCCTGCAACCGATGGGCTGGGACGCTTTCGGCATGCCTGCTGAAAACGCGGCGATGAAAAACAACGTCGCCCCGGCCAAGTGGACCTACGAAAACATCGACTACATGAAGACCCAGCTCAAGAGCCTTGGTCTGGCCATCGACTGGGCCCGTGAAGTCACCACCTGCAAGCCTGACTACTACCGTTGGGAGCAGTGGCTGTTCACCCGCCTGTTCGAAAAAGGCATCATCTACCGCAAGAACGGCACCGTTAACTGGGACCCGGCTGACCAGACCGTACTGGCCAACGAGCAGGTCATCGACGGCCGTGGCTGGCGCTCGGGCGCGCTGATCGAAAAGCGCGAAATCCCGATGTACTACTTCCGCATCACCGACTACGCCGACGAACTGCTGGAAAGCCTCGACGAACTGCCGGGCTGGCCCGAGCAGGTCAAGACCATGCAGCGCAACTGGATCGGCAAGTCCCGCGGCATGGAAGTGCAGTTCCCGTACGACCAGGCCAGCATTGGCCATGCAGGGGCGCTCAAGGTCTTCACCACGCGCCCTGACACCCTCATGGGCGCCACCTACGTTGCCGTCGCCGCCGAGCACCCGCTGGCCACCCAGGCCGCGCAGGGCAACCCGGCGCTGCAGGCGTTCATCGACGAATGCAAGGGCGGCAGCGTTGCCGAGGCCGACATGGCCACCCAGGAAAAGAAAGGCATGGCCACTTCCCTGCTGGTGGAGCACCCGCTCACCGGCGAGAAGCTGCCGGTCTGGGTCGCCAACTACGTGCTGATGCATTACGGCGACGGCGCCGTCATGGCGGTACCGGCCCACGACGAGCGCGACTTCGAGTTCGCCCACAAGTACAACCTGCCGGTCAAGGCTGTGGTGCGCACCAGCGCAGGCGATGAAGTGGGCACCGAATGGCAGCCTGCCTACGGCGAACATGGCCAACTGATCAACTCCGGCGAATTCGATGGCCTGGACTTCGCCGGCGCCTTCGACGCCATCGAAGCCGCCTTGCTGCGCAAGGACCTGGGCAAGTCACGCACCCAGTTCCGCCTGCGCGACTGGGGTATCAGCCGCCAGCGCTACTGGGGCTGCCCTATCCCGATCATCCACTGCCCGTCCTGTGGCGACGTTCCAGTGCCGGAAGACCAGTTGCCGGTCACCCTGCCAGAGAATGTGGTACCCGACGGCGCCGGTTCGCCGCTGGCGCGCATGTCTGAGTTCTACGCGTGCACCTGCCCTAAATGCGGCGCCGAGGCCAAGCGCGAAACCGACACCATGGACACCTTCGTCGAGTCGTCCTGGTATTTCGCCCGCTACGCCTCGCCCAACTACGAAGGCGGCATGGTAGACCCGAAAGCCGCCAACCACTGGTTGCCGGTCGACCAGTACATCGGTGGTATCGAACACGCCATCCTGCACCTGCTGTACGCACGCTTCTTCCACAAGCTGATGCGCGACGAAGGCCTGGTCTCCTCCAATGAGCCGTTCAAGAACCTGCTGACCCAGGGCATGGTGGTGGCCGAAACCTACTACCGTGTGGCCAGCAACGGCGGCAAGGACTGGTTCAACCCGGCCGACGTCGAAATCGAGCGCGATGCCAAGGCCAAGATCATTGGCGCGCGCCTGAAAACCGACGGCCTGCCGGTTGAAATCGGCGGCACCGAGAAAATGTCGAAGTCGAAGAACAACGGCGTTGACCCGCAGTCGATGATCGACCAATACGGCGCCGACACCTGCCGCCTGTTCATGATGTTCGCCTCGCCGCCTGATGCCAGCCTGGAGTGGTCCGACTCCGGCGTCGAGGGTGCCAGCCGCTTCCTGCGCCGTGTCTGGCGCCTGGCCCAGGCCCATGTCGCCCAGGGCCTGCCGGGCAAGCTGGACGTCGCCGCCCTGGACGACGCGCAGAAGGTCATCCGCCGCGCCATCCATGCCGCCATCAAGCAGGCCAGCACCGACGTGGGCCAGTACCACAAGTTCAACACCGCCATCGCCCAGGTGATGACCGTGATGAACGTGCTGGAAAAAGCCCCGCAGGCCACCGAACAGGACCGTGCCTTGCTGCACGAAGGCCTGGAAGCGGTAACCCTGCTGCTGGCACCGATTACCCCGCACATCTCGCATGAGCTGTGGCAGCAACTGGGCCACCAGCAGGCGGTAATCGACGCAGGCTGGCCGGCCGTGGACGAAGCTGCCCTGGTGCAGGACAGCATCACCCTGGTGGTGCAGGTCAACGGCAAGCTGCGCGGTCAGGTCGAAATGCCCGCCGCCGCCAGCCGCGAGGAAGTCGAAGCCGCCGCCCGCAGCAACGAGAATGTCCTGCGCTTCATCGATGGCCTGACCATCCGCAAGGTCATCGTGGTACCGGGCAAACTGGTCAATATTGTCGCCAACTGATGGCAACGTCGGCCCGCAACCACTGCGGGCCGACGGAACAGGCTCACGAGGGAGCATCAACATGATCAAACGCAATCTGCTGGTAGTCGGCCTGGCGGTCATGCTCAGTGCCTGCGGTTTCCAGCTGCGCGGCACCGGTTCCAACGAACTGAACATCAAGGAAATGGACGTCAGCGCGCGCAACGCGTATGGCCCGACCGTGGTACAAGTACGCCAGGTGCTGGAAAGCAGTGGCGTGAACGTTCACGCGGGCGCACCGTACCGCCTGGCGCTGACCAACGAACAGGAGCGCGAGCGCTCGGTCACCTACAACAGCGGCAACCGCACTGCTGAATTCGAGCTCACCACCGAGCTGGACTACAGCATCCAGGGCCTGAACAACCTGGAACTGCTGAGCGACAAGGTGCAAGTGCGTAAAGTCTATGTGCGTGACGCCTCCAACATCACCGGCTCCGAGCAGGACGCCAAGCGCGCCCGCGACGAGATGCGCCGGGACCTGGTAAACGCCCTGATGGTGCGCCTGCAGAACCTGACCCCGTCGCAGTTGGACGAGCTTCAGCGCAAGGCAGACGCGCGCGCCAAGGCGGAAGCTGAAGCACTGGAGGCTGCTCGCCGCCAGCAGGCTGAGACGCCGCAGCAGTCGCCACTGGAAGTGCCGGGCAACTAAGCCCGTGCAGGGCGCCTTCGGGCGCCCTGCTCATCGCCCATGAAGCTCGCCCCCGCCCAGCTCAACAAACACCTGCAAGGCACTCTGGCCCCGGTCTATGTGGTCAGCGGCGACGACCCGCTGCTGTGCCAGGAGGCCGCCGACGCCGTGCGCAATGCTGCCCGCCAGCAGGGCTTCGATGAGCGCCAGGTGTTCAGCGCCGATGCCAATTTCGATTGGGGCACACTGCTGCAGGCTGGGGCCAGCCTGTCGCTGTTCGCCCAACGCCGCCTGCTGGAGCTGCGCCTGCCTTCGGGCAAGCCGGGTGACAAAGGTGCCGCTGCGCTGATCGAGTACTGCAACAACCCTGCTGAAGACACCCTGCTGCTGATCAGCTTGCCCAAGCTGGACGGCAGCGCGCAAAAGACCAAGTGGGGCAAGGCGCTGGTCGAGGGCGCTCACTGCCAGTTCATCCAGATCTGGCCGGTGGACGTGCACCAGTTGCCGCAGTGGATCAACCAGCGCCTGCAGCAGGCTGGCTTGAGCGCACAGCGTGACGCGGTGGACCTCATTGCTGCCCGCGTCGAAGGCAACCTGTTGGCTGCCGCCCAGGAAATCGAAAAGCTCAAGCTGCTGGCCGATGGTAGCCAGATCACGGTTGAAACCGTCCAGGGCGCGGTCGCCGACAGCGCTCGCTTCGATGTGTTTGGCCTGGTCGATGCCATTCTCAACGGCGAAGCGGCCCATGCATTGCGCATGCTCGAAGGGCTGCGCGGGGAAGGCGTGGAGCCACCGGTAATTCTGTGGGCCCTGGCGCGAGAGCTGCGCTTGCTGGCCGGCTTGGCCCAGCAATACAGCCAGGGTGTGCCACTGGACAAAGCGTTCAGCCAGGCGCGCCCGCCCGTTTGGGACAAACGCCGCCCACTGGTCAGCAAGGCCCTGCAACGGCTGACCGCGCAACGCTGGTCACAATTGCTGCAGGACGCTCAGCGCATTGATGCGCAGATCAAAGGGCAAGCCCAGGGTTCGCCCTGGCCCGGCCTGGCACGGCTGTGCCTGCTGATGGCTGGCCAACGCCTCGCCCTGCCGCCCCTGTAGCCGCGAAGGCCACCTTTCAACAGGTCACCCTCGTTGAAGCACGACCATAAACACAATCAATTAGCCTCATCCGGCTGCAACCCCTACAGTGCGCCGCGAACCCACCCACACCGGGAGCTCCGCCATGAGCAAAAAGCCGAAAAAACACGGCCCCAACAAGGCCAAGTCCATCGTCGCCCAACCGCTGTTCCGCTGCCGCCAGGAACAACCGGAAAAAGGCAAAGGCAGCTACCGCCGCGAAGCCTTCCAATCGAGAGATTGGGAGGCTTCCTACTTTTTGGCTGCATGAAAGCATCCGGGCTGCAGGCATGATATGGTCTTCACCTGACCTGTAATTCTGGATCTGTGCATGCTCCTCCGTCCTCTTCCTCGTTGGGATACCCGCCAGCTGATCGCGGCGTCCAGCTTCATCCTGCTGGTCGCGTGTGCCGAAAAGCCCACGGCAGCCGACGCACTGCCGCTTGCACCTGCGCAACCGGCACCTGTGGTGAACGTGCCTGGCGCTGCACCTGACACCAGCACCGATATCCAACCCCTGCAAACCTTCGCCCAATGGCAGGCAGGCTTCCGCCAACAGGCCCTGCAAGCGGGTATCGCCCCGTCCACGTTCGACCGCGCCTTCATTGGCGTCACGCCCGACATGGACGTGATCAAGGCCGATCGCAGCCAGCCCGAGTTCAGCCGGCCAGTGTGGGAGTACCTCGAGGGCGCGCTGTCCCCGCTGCGTGTGCGCAACGGCAAAAAGCTGTTGGAGCAGAACGCCGAGCTGCTGACCCGCATCGAGCAGCGTTATGGCGTGGACCGCCAGGTGCTGGTGGCGGTGTGGGGCATGGAGAGCAATTTCGGCCAGTTCCAGGGCAACAAGTCCGTCATCCGCTCACTGGCCACCTTGGCGTACGAAGGCCGCCGCCCGCAGTTCGCCCAAGACCAGCTGATTGCCGCGCTGCAGATCATCCAGCACGGCGATATCCAGCCAGAGGCCATGCGTGGCTCCTGGGCCGGCGCCATGGGCCAGACCCAGTTCATCCCCACCACCTACAACACCCACGCCGTGGACTTCGACGGTGATGGCCGCCGTGACATCTGGAACAGCACACCCGATGCGCTGGCCTCCACGGCCCACTACCTGCAAAGCTCAGGGTGGAAGCGCGGTCAGCCATGGGGCTTCGAAGTGCAGGTGCCGGCCGGCTTCGACTACTGGCAGGCAGACGGCACCCAGCGCAAGCCCGTAGCCGAATGGCTGGAGATGGGCGTAAAACTGCCCGCAGGCACGCAATTGCCGGCAGGCAGCAACCAGCTGTCGGCAGCCCTGCTGCTGCCCGCGGGGGCGAAAGGCCCCGCGTTTCTGGTGCTGGACAACTTCCGCGCCATTCTCAAGTACAACAATTCTTCGGCTTACGCGCTGGCAGTGAGCCTGTTGGGTGACCGCTTCACCGGCTGGGGTTTCATTGCCGGTAGCTGGCCGAAAGAGGACCTGCCACTGAGTCGCAGCGAGCGTGTGGAGCTGCAAAACCTGCTCAATGCCAGAGGGCATGAGGCGGGGAACGCGGATGGCATCATTGGTGCCAATACCCGCAAGGCGATACGCACCGCCCAGCAAGGGCTGGGATGGCCGGCAGACGGCTACCCGACCCAGAAGCTGCTCGAAAGCTTGCGCCAGCAGTAACGCTACCGGGCTGCAGGGCTACCCTGCAGCCCCGGCACGGTCACACCTCGAACAGGTTCTGCTCCAGCACCAGCGCCTGAGCATCGCTGTCCAGGGTCACCCGTGCGCCAAGCGGCAGGCACACGTTGGGGTCGCAGTGGCCGCTGCGCCACCCCGCCAGCACCGGCACACCCAACGGCGCAAATGTATCACGCAGCAACGGCGTCAACGCCGCCGTGGTGATGCCGGCAAAGTCACCCACCAACACCCCTTTCACCCCCTGCAGCTTGCCCGCCAGACGCAACTGGGTCAGCAGGCGATCAACCCGGTAGAGCGGCTCATTGACGTCCTCGATGAACAGGATGCAGCCCTGGGTGTCCAGCTCCGCCAGCGTGCCCATCGTCGCGCCCAGCATCGACAGGTTGCCACCCAGCAGCGGCCCGCTGGCAGCACCTGGCAGTACGGTCGTCAGCGCGAAGTCAGCCGGGTGCACAATTGGCTCCCCTGCCCTCACCAGCCCGCTCAATTGTGCCAACAGCGACGCCTCGGTGGGTGCCCGCTTGGCACCCAGCAAGTCGGCATTGAGCATGCCACCGTGGAAGGTAATCAACCCCGTGTGCCGGTAGAAGGCGGTGTGCAGCGCCGTGATGTCGCTGTAACCGATCAACGGTTTAGGGTTGCGCCGCACCTGCTCGAAATCGAGCTGATCGAGCAGGCGCATGCTGCCGTAACCCCCGCGCATGCACAAAATGGCGTCGACCTCAGGGTCAGCAAACGCACCCTGCAGGTCGTGCAAGCGCTGGCTGTCCGCGCCCGCCAGGTACCCTTCGGCCTGGGTGGCGCCCGGGAAAACACGGCAGCGGTAACCGCGGTCGGCAAACCACTGCATCGCCTTCTGCGTGTACAGCCGTGCCGGGCCCGCAGGGGCAACCACCGCAAAACAGCTACCCGGGCGGACCGGCCTGGGCAGCGCAGTGGCAAGGGCTTCAACACAGTTCATCATGCAACTCCGAATAGCGTATGCCCGACAGCTTAAGGCCTGTGAGCCGCAAAAAAAATGCCGATGCTACCCCAGGGCGCACCGGCATTTTTGCACACGCTACAACTCAGAGCTTGATCTTGGCTTCGTGCGCCTGCTGGTCGGCATGGTAGGACGAGCGCACCAGTGGCCCGGACGCAACGTTCTTGAAGCCCATCTTGTAGCCTTCCTCGGCGAACCAGGCAAAGGTATCCGGGTGCACGAAACGCTGCACCGGCAAGTGGCTGCGGGACGGTTGCAGGTACTGGCCCAGGGTAAGCATGTCGATGTCATGCTCGCGCATGCGGTGCATCACCTCGATGACTTCTTCGTCGGTTTCACCCAGGCCCAGCATCAGGCCCGACTTGGTCGGTACATGGGGCACCAACTGCTTGAATTTCTGCAGCAGGTCCAGGGACCAGTCGTAGTCCGAACCAGGGCGCGCGGCCTTGTACAGGCGCGGTACGGTTTCAAGGTTATGGTTGAACACGTCTGGCGGCTCTTGCGCGGTGATTTCCAGCGCAACGTCCATGCGGCCGCGGTAGTCCGGCACCAGGGTTTCCAGCTGCACACCCGGCGACAGGGCACGAATTTCGCGGATGCAGTCGGCAAAGTGCTGGGCACCACCGTCACGCAGGTCATCACGGTCTACGGAGGTGATAACCACGTACTTGAGCCGCAGGTCGGCGATGGCAACGGCCAGGTTCTTCGGCTCGTCCACATCCAGTGGCTTCGGCCGGCCATGCCCCACGTCGCAGAACGGGCAGCGACGGGTGCAGATGTCGCCCATGATCATGAAGGTGGCGGTGCCGCCCGAGAAGCACTCGCCCAGGTTAGGGCAAGAGGCCTCTTCGCAGACGCTGTGCAGCTTGTGCTTGCGCAGCAGTTGCTTGATACGGTCCACCTCGGGCGATACCGGGATGCGCACGCGAATCCAGTCGGGCTTCTTCGGCAGCTCGTCTGTGGGGATGATCTTCACCGGAATGCGGGCTACTTTTTCGGCACCCCGCAGCTTGACCCCGGCTTCCACCTTCTTTGGCGCCGGGCGCGGGGTGACGTCCTGGGTAGGGATCAGGTTGGGCACGGCTTCTTGCACAATAGTCATATTCAGTCGATTCCGCCCGTGAGGGTCGTCTGCTCAGCGTAGTCGAGGTGCTTGACCAGCTGTCCGCGCAGCCTCGTCCTGACCTCGTCGAGTTCGATCGGGCCTGCCAGGTCACGCAGCTGGGTCATGGCCAGCCCCGCATAACCGCAGGGGTTGATTCGGCGGAATGGCGCAAGGTCCATGTCCACGTTCAGGGCAAGGCCGTGAAACGAACGGCCGTTGCGAATGCGCAGGCCGAGGGAGGCAATCTTGGCTCCGTCGACGTAGACACCCGGCGCGTCGGGCTTGGCGGCAGCCTGCACGGCGTAACTGCCCAGCAGGTCGATCAAGGTGCGCTCGATGCGGCTTACCAGGTCGCGCACACCAAACCCAAGCCGACGCACATCCAGCAGCAGGTAGGCCACCAGTTGCCCGGGGCCATGGTAGGTCACCTGGCCACCGCGGTCGGTCTGCACCACCGGGATGTCCCCCGGCACCAGCAGGTGCTCGGCCTTGCCAGCCTGGCCCTGGGTGAACACCGCTGGGTGCTCGACCAGCCAGACTTCGTCTGGAGTATCCGGGCCGCGCTGCTCGGTAAATCGCCGCATGGCCTCCAGCACCGGTTCATAGGGCTGCAGGCCAAGCTCGCGAAAACCGAGACAGCCGGGCATCACAGTACCATTTTCACGATGCCGGTCGCGCGCAGGGCGCTGTTGATATCGTGCAGCTGGTTTTCGCTTTCCGCCACGATGTGCAACTGCACGGTGGTGTACTTGCCTTCCTTGCTTTGCCGCTCGGCCAACGTGGACAGATCGACCTTGGCGTACTTGCTGAGGATTTCGATCACGGTGTCCTTGAAGCCGACAACGGTGTCGCCGATGACCTTGATCGGGTAATCGGCGCAGGGGAATTCGATTTTATGGGACTTGACGTCTGGTTCGCTCATGGCGGAAACGGCCTCACAAGCCGTGGCAACAACAACGCCCCCGCCACTGCGCGGGGGCGTGCAGGTCACGTATCAGTTGAACAACCCGAAGAAGAATAGGCGGATGCTATCCCACATACGGCGGAAGATACCACCTTCCTCGACGCCATCGAGGGCGATCAGGTCGGCGCTGTGAACCACTTTGTCGTCCAGTTTGACTTCGACCTTACCGATCACGTCGCCTTTGGCGATGGGGGCAGTCAGCTGCGGGTTCATGGTCATCGAAGCCTGCAGGCGCTTGAGCTGGCCTTTAGGCATGGTCATGGTCAGGTCTTCTGCCAGGCCGGCCTTCACTTCGCTGGTAGCACCCTTCCACACCGGAGCCTTGGCCAGTTCGGTACCCTTCTGGTAGAAGGTCTGGGTTTCGAAGAAGCGGAAGCCGTAGGTCAGCAGCTTCTGGGTTTCGGCAGCGCGGGACTGCTCGCTGTTGGTACCAAACACCACGGCAATCAGGCGCTGGCCGTCACGTACGGCGGAGGCCACCATGCAGTAGCCGGCTTCCTCGGTGTGGCCGGTTTTCAGGCCGTCGACCGTCTTGTCGCGCCACAGCAGCAGGTTGCGGTTAGGCTGCTTGATGTTGTTCCAGAAGAACTCTTTTTGCGAGTAGATGGCGTAGTGGGCAGGGTCGACGTTGATGATCGCACGGGCCAGGGTCGCCATGTCGTGGGCAGAGGAATAGTGCTCTGGGTTCGGCAGGCCGGTCGGGTTCATGAAGTGGCTGTTGGTCATGCCCAGGTCGGCAGCCGTCTTGTTCATCATGTCGGCGAAGGCATCTTCGCTGCCGGCGATGTGCTCGGACAGGGCCACAGACGCGTCGTTGCCCGACTGGATGATGATGCCGTGCAGCAGGTCGCTGACGGTGACCTGGCTGCCCACCTTGATGAACATGCGCGAACCACCGGTACGCCAGGCGTTCTCGCTGACGGTAACGGGGTCGTTTTCACCAATTTGGCCACGACGGATGTCCAGGGTGGCGATGTAGGCGGTCATCAGCTTGGTCAGGCTGGCTGGCGGCAGACGCTCGTCACCGTTGTTCTCGACCAGCACGTTGCCGCTGGACGCGTCCATGAGTACATAGGACTTGGCTGCCAACTGGGGCGGTGCCGGGGTCATCTGCTCGGCCGCGAAGGCGGCCGGCGTGATCATCAGCAGTACGGGCAGGCAAAGTCGTTTGGCAAGGTTGGTGATATTCATCCGTCTCTCGAAAATCGCTAATGGTCTGAGATGTTTCCTGGGCAAGCGCATGCGCCCAGCACCCGTCATTCTGCTTGTATGGCCGTCGGCCTGATGCGGCATCATGCCGCTGCGGGCAAAACCGGCATTGTACATGGCCGGCACCGGCAGTTCATGACAAAAGCGGCAAGCTGCAAGCTTCAAGCTGCAAGAAAAGGCAGATTGGCTTTTCCTTGCGGCTTGCAGCTTGCCGCTTGCAGCTCGAAGCTGGCGGCGTGCCGCCCGCCGGTCAGTCTGTGACCAGCTTGGCCTGGCCCAAGTTCGCCAGGCGGATGCTGTTCTGCGCCTGCTGGATTTCACCCTGGCTGTTGATCGGCCCCAGGCGCACGCGGTGCAGGGTCTGCTGGTTGCGTACGATCGAGCTGATGAACACGGGCGCGCTGACCATGCTGCTGAGCTTGGAGCGCAACAGCTCGGCGGCGTCCGGGTTGGCGAAGGCCCCCACCTGCAGGAAGCTGCCGGCGTTGCCACCCGGCACATTGTTGCCACCCACCTGCACCGGCACCACAGGCGCAGCGTGCTGTTGCGGCGGCGGGGTCCACTGCTCTACGCGGCCGGTGTTGGCCGGTATCGCCTGGGTCTGGGCTACCTGCGGCTCCTTGAGCACCAATGGCGGGGTCTGGCCACGCTGGGCCCACCACTGCTGAGGGTCGATGCCTTCCACACGCACGTGTGCGGTGCCGGTTTCGGCGTAGCCAAGCTTTTTCGCAGCCGCATACGACAAGTCGATGATGCGGTCCGAGTAGAACGGGCCACGGTCATTTACACGCAGGATGACGCTGCGGCCGTTGGCCAGGTTGGTGACCCGCACATAGGCAGGCAGCGGCAACGTCTTGTGCGCGGCGCTCATGCCATACAGGTCATACAGCTCACCGTTGGCGGTGTTCTGGCCATGGAACTTGGTGCCGTACCACGACGCAGTACCCTCGGCGCGGTAGTTGCGCGCATCCTGCATCGGGTAGTAGGTCTTGCCCAGCACGGTGTACGGGTTGGCCTTGTAGTTACCGGTGTGCACGGTGGGGGTGGCGTCCGGGATCTTGTTGACATCCACATCCCACCAGGGCGCGCCGTCTTTGTGCGCCCGGTTGATGTCCAGGCCAGGCTGGCTGCGCACCACATTACCACCGCTGCTTTGCGGTGCCGGGCGGCTGGAGGAACAGCTGGCCAGCACCAGGCCGACGGCCAGGCAGGTGAACAGCTTGAAAGAAGTGGCAGAGATGATTGCGCGCATTTACTTGACGCCCCGTGCTTGGACCAGCTGTTCCGAAAGCTGATGCACCGCCATGGCATACATCACGCTGCGGTTGTAGCGAGTGATCGCATAAAAGTTCTTCAGGCCCAGCCAGTACTCAGGGCCGTTTTCACCCTCCAGGCGGAAGGCGGTTACTGGCAGATCGTCACGCAGCGCATCATGAACCGACCAGCCAAGGGCACGCAACTGCCCCACCGTGCTCGCCGGCTCGATGCCGGTGGTCAGGCCCTGGTCGGCGCGCTCACCCTGCACCGTGGCACGGCTGACTACGCCTTGGCCGGCAACCCAGCCATGGCGCTTGAAGTAGCTGGCAACGCTGCCAATCGCATCGTCCGGGTTGGTCCAGATGTTAATGTGACCGTCGCCGTCGAAGTCCACCGCGTAGTTGCGAAAGCTGCTCGGCATGAACTGCGGCAGCCCCATGGCGCCGGCATACGAGCCCTTCAGCGTAAGCGGGTCCAGCTGCTCATCGCGGGCCAGCAGCAAGAACTCGCGCAATTCCTTGCGGAAGAACTCCGCCCGTGGCGGGTAATCGAAGCCCAAGGTCGACAGGGCATCGATCACCCGGTAGTTGCCGGTGTTGCGGCCAAAGAAGGTTTCCACGCCGATGATGGCGACGATGTACTGCGCCGGCACGCCATATTCCTGCTCGGCCCGCGCCAGCACCGCCTCGTGCTGCCGCCAGAAGTCCACGCCCCGCGCGATGCGGGCATCGGTGAGGAACATCGGCCGGTATTCCTTCCACGGCTTGACCCGTTCGGCCGGCCGCGAAATGGCGTCAAGAATCGACTGCTTGCGCTGCACTTCACGGAACACGCCCATCAGTTGCTCGGGGGCAAAGCCATAGTCGCGGCTCATCTCGGCAACCAGCTCGGCCACCTGGGGCGAATGCTCATAGTCGCCGGCATGGGCCAGCTGTACAGCGCCGAACAGGCCCACCGCACCAAACCACGGCGCACAACGGGCAGCCCAGTTACGCACTGCTTGCATCAAATTCTTCACCTTTTTCAAACCTGTGCGATCCATTTGCGGTGCGTATGGATCGACATCAAAACGCCAAACGCTGACAGCAGCGTCACCAATGAAGTTCCGCCATAGCTGATGAAGGGCAGCGGTACGCCTACTACGGGCAGAAGGCCGCTCACCATGCCGATATTGACGAATACGTATACAAAGAATGTCATGGTCAGGCTGCCGGCCAGCAGCTTGCCGAACAGGGTCTGGGCCTGGGCGGTGATCATCAGGCCGCGGCCGATCAGCAGCAGGTACACGATCAACAGCAGGCAAATACCCACCAGGCCGAATTCCTCGCCAAGCACGGCGATGATGAAGTCGGTGTGGCTTTCGGGCAGGAAGTCCAGGTGCGACTGGGTGCCCAGCAGCCAGCCCTTGCCAAATACCCCGCCCGAACCGATCGCCGCCTTGGACTGAATGATGTTCCAGCCGGTACCCAGGGGGTCGCTTTCCGGGTCCAGGAAGGTCAGCACGCGCTGTTTCTGGTAGTCGTGCATCACGAAGAACCACATCGCCACGGCCACCGGCACCGTGGCGGCCAGCACGCTGAGAATCCAGCGCCAGCGCAGGCCACCCATGAACAGTACGAAAGCCCCGGATGCCAGAATCAGCAGCGCGGTGCCCAGGTCTGGCTGGCGCACGATCAGGATGAACGGCACGCCGATCAGCACCAGGCTGATGGCCACGTGCTTCAAATGCGGCGGCAGCGTGCGCTTGGACAAGTACCAGGCGATGGTCGCCGGCATGATGATTTTCATGAACTCCGAGGGCTGGAAGCGTATGACCCCCGGAATGTTGATCCAGCGGGTCGCACCCATGGCGTTATGGCCCATGACGTCCACCACCACCAGCAGCAACACCCCCGTGAGGTAGGCAAGCGGCACCCAACGGGCCATGAAACGCGGCTCCAGCTGGGCGATGACGAACATGGACACCAGGCCGATGCCGAACGAGGTGGCCTGCTTGAGCAGCAGGTCCCAGTTCTTGCCACTGGCCGAATACAGCACAAACAGGCTGCCCGCCGCCAGGGTGAGCAGAATGATCAGCAGAGGGCCGTCAACGTGGATGCGCTGCAGGAAGCTGGCGCGGCGACGCATCACATCCTCGCTGGAGAGCATGCGGTCGAAATTGTTCATCACAGGGGCGATTCCTGGGTAACGGTGGCAGGTGCGAGCTCAGGCTTGAGCCGCCCATTTTCATCGAGCAACCAGGCATCCATGATCTGGCGTACCACCGGCGCCGCCACACCCGACCCCGACTCGCCGTTCTCGACCATGACCGACACCACGATCTTCGGGTCGTCAGCCGGCGCAAAGGCGACGAACAGCGCGTGGTCGCGGTGGCGCTCCTGAAGCTTGTTGCGGTCGTACTTCTCGCCCTGCTTGATGGCCACTACCTGGGCGGTACCGCTCTTGCCGGCGATGCGGTACTGGGCGCCGAGGGCTGCCTTGCGCGCGGTGCCGCGGGCGCCATGCATCACCTGCTCCATGCCGTGGGTAACCCTGCCCCAGTCGGCCTTGTCCCGCAGCACGATGTTGTCCATGGGGTTTTCGTCCACCGGTGGCTGGCCTTCGATGGTCTTGGCCAGGTGCGGGCGGTTCCATACCCCCTTGTTGGCGATCAGCGCCGTGGCCTGGGCCAGCTGCAAAGGCGTTGCCTGCATGTAGCCCTGGCCAATGCCCAGAATGAGGGTTTCACCCGGGAACCACGCCTGCCTGCGGGTGGCGCGTTTCCATTCGCGGGACGGCATCAACCCGGCAGACTCCTCGAACATGTCCAGCGACACCCGCTGGCCGATGCCGAACTTGCCCATGTAGCTCGACAGCCTGTCGATGCCCATCTTGTGCGCAAGGTCATAGAAGTAGGTGTCGTTGGAACGCATGATCGCGGTGTCCAGGTCTACCCAGCCGTCGCCGGTGCGGTTCCAGTTACGGTATTTGTGGTCGTAATTGGGCAGTTGGTAGTACCCCGGGTCGAACACCCGGCTGCTGGCGTTGACCACGCCGCTGTCCAGGCCGGCAATGGCCACGGCAGGCTTGATGGTCGACCCCGGCGGGTAAAGGCCACGCAAAATGCGGTTGAACAGCGGCCGGTCGATCGAATCGCGCAGCTCGGCATAGGCCTTGAAGCTGATGCCGGTAACGAACAGGTTGGGGTCGAAGCTCGGCTGGCTGACCATGGCCAGCACCTCGCCCGTGCGCGGGTCCAGCGCCACCACGGCGCCACGTCGGCCCGCCAGGGCAGCCTCGGCGGCTTCCTGCAGCTTGATGTCCAGGCTCAGCACAATGTCCTTGCCCGGCTTGGGGTCGGTGCGCTTGAGTACCCGCAGTACACGGCCGCGGGCGTTGGTCTCGACCTCTTCATAGCCCACCTGGCCGTGCAACGCATCTTCGTAGAAGCGCTCGACACCGGTCTTGCCGATGTGATGGGTACCGCTGTAGTTCACCGGGTCGAGGGTTTTCAGCTCTTTTTCGTTGATGCGCCCCACGTAGCCTACCGAGTGGGCGAAGTGCGCACCCTGGGGGTAATGCCGCACCAGCTGGGCAACCACCTCCACCCCAGGCAGGCGAAACTGGTTCACGGCCACCCGGGCGATCTGCTCTTCATTCAACTCGAACAGGATGGGCACCGGCTCGAACGGCCGACGGCCCTGGCGCATGCGCTTCTCGAACAGGGCACGGTCGTCGGGGGTGAGTTCCAGCACCTCGACGATGCTGTCCAGCACCTCCTCCCAGTTGCCGGCACGTTCGCGGGTCATGGACAAACTGAAGCTGGGACGGTTGTCGGCGACGACCACCCCGTTGCGGTCGAAGATCAGCCCGCGGGTGGGCGGGATCGGCTGCACATGCACCCGGTTGTTCTCCGACAGCGTCGAATGGTAGTCGTACTGGATGATCTGCAGGTAATACAGCCGCGCAATCAGCACGCACACCAGCAGCATGACCGCCACGGCGCCGACCACGACGCGGTTGCGCACAAGACGGGCGTCTTTCTCGTGGTCCTTGAGGCGGATCGGCTGCGACATCGGGCTGCTTACAGGTTCATTTGTGGTAAGGGTGCCCGGACAATACCGTCCAGGCGCGGTAGATCTGCTCGCCGATGAGTATCCTTACCAACGGGTGCGGCAATGTCAGCGGCGACAACGACCAGCGTTGCTCGGCCCGTGCGCACACCTCCGGCGCCAGGCCTTCCGGGCCACCGACCATCAGGTTGACCGTGCGTGCATCGAGCCGCCAGCGGTCCAGCTCGCCTGCCAACTGCTCGGTGCTCCAGGGCTTGCCATGCACCTCGAGCGTAACGATGCGCTCGCCCTGCTGCACCTTGCCGAGCATGGCCTCGCCCTCCTGACGAATCAGGCGGGCGACGTCAGCATTCTTGCCGCGGGTGTTCAGCGGAATTTCCACCAGCTCCAGCGACAACTCTGCGGGCAGGCGCTTGGCATATTCGTGCCAGCCTTCCTCCACCCACTTCGGCATGCGCGAGCCGACCGCGATCAGGCGCAGACGCACGGCGCCTTACTCGCGGTCTTTGAGCTTGTCGGTGAAGTAGTCACTGGTGTTTTCCGGGCTGTGATGCTTGGCATCGGCGGCGCGGCTTTGCTCGGCACCCACCCACAGGCGCTCCAGGTCGTAGAACTGGCGGGCAGCGGCGGTCATCATGTGCACGATGACATCGTTCAGGTCCAGGAGCACCCAATCGCTGTCACCCTTGCCTTCTTCACCCAGTGGCTGGGCGCCTTCTTTCTTGACCGCTTCACGGACCTTTTCCAGCATCGCGTTGATCTGGCGGTTGGAGGTACCGGTGGCGATGATCATGTAGTCGGTCAGGCTGTGCTTTTCACGCACGTCGATGACCTGGATATCTTGTGCCTTGACGTCTTCCAGTGCGCTGATGGTCAGTTTGACCAGTTCTTCGCCAGCGATGCCGTTGGTTTTCTGCTTGCTCATATAAAACTCGTTCAACTCGTTGAATGAGGCGCCAGGGGCGCCGTCAGTTGGGTGCACGATACAGCTCGTGCGCCTCGATGTAGGCCAGTACGGCGTCCGGCACCAGGAACCTCACCGACCTGCCGCTGGCCAGCAACTGTCGGATCTGTGTAGCCGACACCGCAAGCGGCGTCTGCCAGACGAACGAAATATTTCCCGCCGGGCCGGACATGGCGGTGGGATCGCTCTCGGAGCGCGCAGCCAGCAGGTTGCGCAACTCGTCAGGGGGTTCTACGTCGGCATCCGGGCGCTGCAGCACCAGGATGTGACAGTGTTGCAGCAATTCGTCCCAACGGTGCCAGCCAGGCAGCCCGCAAAAGGCATCCCAGCCCAGCAACAGGAACAGCTGGTCGTCAGCGGCCAGTTCCGCGCGCACCGAC
Source organism: Pseudomonas sp. S60 (assembly GCF_016647865.1). Taxonomy (NCBI): domain Bacteria; kingdom Pseudomonadati; phylum Pseudomonadota; class Gammaproteobacteria; order Pseudomonadales; family Pseudomonadaceae; genus Pseudomonas; species Pseudomonas sp. S60. The sequence continues at coordinate 148,023 of NZ_JACVVH010000003.1, forward strand.
TCCAGGGTATCGATGGTGTACGACGGCTTGTCTCGTGCCAGTTCGCGCGCATCCACACTCAGGCCTGGCACACCTTGTACAGCACATTGCACCATGGCCAGGCGATGCTGCGCGGTCACCTGCGGGGTATCGCGGTGCGGCGGCCGGGCATTGGGCAGCAGGCGCAGCTCATCCAGCCCCATAAACTCGGCCACTTCCAGCGCACTGCGCAGGTGGCCGATGTGCACGGGGTCGAAGGTGCCGCCAAGAATGCCGACGCGCCGGGTAGCCTGGGCCTTGCTCAACTCAGCAGGACTCCAGGCCACGCAGTTGGCCATCACCGATGACCACGTACTTCTCGCACGTCAGGCCTTCCAGGCCAACCGGGCCGCGCGCGTGCAGTTTATCGGTGGAAATGCCGATTTCAGCACCCAGGCCGTATTCGAAACCGTCAGCGAAGCAGGTAGGGGTATTGAGCATGACCGACGCCGAGTCGACTTCTGCCATGAACCTGCGCGCTTCACCTTGATGCTCGGTGAGGATCGAGTCGGTGTGGTGCGAACCGTAGTGGTTGATATGTTCGATGGCCTGGTCAACGCCGTCGACCACACGAATGGAGAGCACCGCGTCGAGGTATTCGGTGTGCCAGTCCTGCTCGGTGGCGGCCTGTGCGTCAATCAATGCGCACGTGCGCTCGCAACCGCGCAACTGCACGCCCTTGTCCTGGAAGCGGCGGGCCATTTCCGGCAGGAAGCGGGCCGCCACCTGCTGGTCGACCAGCAGGGTTTCCATGGCACCGCAGATGCCGTAACGGTAGGTCTTGGCATTGAACGCCACAGGCCAGGCTTTCTCCAGGTCGGCATGCTGGCTGACGTAGATATGGCAGATACCGTCCAGGTGCTTGATGACCGGCACACGGGCATCGCGGCTGATACGCTCGATCAGCCCGCGCCCACCACGGGGCACGATGACATCGACGAACTCGGGCATGCTGATCAGCGCGCCCACCGCTTCGCGATCGGTGGTTTCCACCACCTGCACCACGGCAGCTGGCAACCCCGCAGCCGCCAGGCCGCGCTGAATGCACGCGGCAATGGCGCGGTTGGAATGAATGGCCTCGGAGCCGCCGCGCAGGATGGTGGCGTTACCCGACTTGAGGCACAGGCTGGCCGCATCGATGGTCACGTTCGGCCGCGATTCGTAGATGATCCCGATCACCCCCAGCGGCACGCGCATCTTGCCTACCTGAATACCGGACGGGCGGTAGCTCATGTCACGGATGGCACCGACCGGGTCGGGCAGGCCGGCCACCTGACGCAGGCCAGTGATCATGCCATCGATGCGCGCAGGGGTGAGCGCCAGGCGATCGAGCAGCGCCGGCTCCAGGCCATTGGCGCGGCCTTGGGCGAGGTCCTGCTCATTGGCAGCCGTGAGTTCAGCACGACCGGCGTCCAGAGCGTCGGCAGCCGCTTGCAGCGCGCGGTTTTTCTGCGCGGTGGTGGCACGGCCGATCACCCGGGACGCTTCGCGTGCGGCGCGACCAAGGCGGGTCATGTAGTCAAGAACGGACTCAGTCATGGGTTCGGTGTCTTGGCGAAGGGGAAATCGGCTGATTATAACTGTCATGCAGGTGTACGCCCAGCGGCGGGTGGCGGATGGTCGAAATAAGGTGGGACTGGATTGAAGCGTTCAGCCTCGATTAAGCATTTCATTGCTATCATTGCGCCTTCCCACCCGCGAACCGCCCGCATGCCAGCACTGCCCGACAGCTTCTTCGACCAGGATGCGCAGGCCTTGGCCAAAGCCCTCCTGGGCAAGGTCATCCGCCACCGCCAAGGCAACCTGTGGCTGGCCGCCCGCATCATCGAAACCGAGGCCTACTACCTCACCGACAAAGGCAGCCACGCCTCGCTGGGCTACACCGAAAAGCGCAAGGCGCTGTTTCTCGAGGGCGGCCACATCTACATGTATTACGCCCGTGGCGGCGACTCGCTCAACTTCAGTGCCCAGGGCCCCGGCAACGCCGTACTGATCAAGTCTGCCTACCCCTGGCAGGACGCCCTGTCCGGCCCCGACAGCCTGGCGCAGATGCAACTCAACAACCCCGATGCCAGCGGCAACCTGCGCCCGCCCGAGCGCCTGTGCGCCGGCCAGACCTTGCTGTGCAAGGCACTGGGCCTGAAAGTGCCGCACTGGGACGCACAGCGGTTCGACCCCCAGCGGCTCTATGTGGAAGACTGCGCCAGCCCAGTACCCCGGGTGATCCAGGCCGCCCGCCTGGGCATCCCCCATGGCCGCGACGAACACCTGCCCTACCGCTTCGTCGACGCCGAGTACGCCCGCTTCTGCACACGGAACCCGTTACGCCGCGGCCAAGTCGAAGGCCGCGACTTCTTTACTCTGCAACAAGGGAGCTGAACCATGGACCAATGGCTCGACAGCCTCACCGGCTGGCTGGGTGCCAACCCCCAATGGCTTGGCCTGGCGATTTTCGTGGTGGCCTGCATCGAATGCCTGGCCATCGCCGGCATCATCGTGCCGGGTACCGTGTTGCTGTTTGCAGTGGCAGTGCTAGCCGGTAATGGCGCCCTGAGCCTGGGTGAAACACTGCTGCTGGGTTTTCTCGGCGGCCTTCTCGGCGATGCACTGTCGTACACAGTGGGCAAGTACTTTCACCAGAACATTCGGCGCCTACCCTTGCTGCGCCACCACCCCGAGTGGATCGGCGGCGCAGAAGCCTACTTCCAGCGCTACGGCATCGCCAGCCTGCTGGTAGGCCGCTTCATCGGCCCGCTGCGGCCTATGCTGCCGATGGTGGCCGGCATGTTCGACATGCCGCTGCTGCGCTTCGCCGCTGTCAGCCTGCTGGCGGCCGCCGGCTGGTCGGTAGCCTATCTGCTGCCCGGCTGGGCCACGGGTGCAGCCATGCGCCTGCCGTTGCCCGAGGGGTTCTGGCTACAAGCCGGCATCGTCGCGGGCACCCTGGCGGTGATTATCGGGGTGAGCCTGAGCACCAGCATCCGGGACCACCGCCACGGCACCCGGGTAATTGCCGGGCTCAGCCTGCTGGCCTTGACCGGCGTGTTCCTGGGGTGGCCTTACCTGCACGCGTTCGACCAGGGCGTGATGACGCTGGTGCAGGAACACCGCAGCCAGGCCTATGACGGCACCGTGGTCCTGGTGACCCGACTGGGGGACTTCCGTACCCAGCTGTTTCTGGGCGGGCTGCTGACCGGTCTGCTGTTGCTGGCCCGGCAGTGGCGCCATGCCTTCTTCGCCGGCGGCGCGCTCATGGGCACCGCCATCGCCAACGGTACGCTGAAGTGGCTGTTCGCCCGTGCCCGCCCGGAGGTACTGACCGACCCACTGACCAGCTACAGCATGCCCAGCGGGCACAGCTCTGCTTCGTTCGCGTTCTTTCTGGTAATGGCAGTGCTTGCCGGGCGCGGCCAACCGCCGAGAATGCGCCTCACCTGGGTAGTGATCGGCTGCATCCCTGCCTTGTCGATCGCGCTGTCACGGGTGTACCTGGGTGCACACTGGCCCACCGACATTCTGGCCGGGGCCTTGTTGGCCTGCTGTGTGTGTGCGCTAAGCCTGACACTGGTCCAGTATCGCCAGCCTTTGGCGCCGCTGCCGCAAAAGGTGTGGTGGCTGATACTGCCAGCATGCCTGGCCCTGTTCGCCTACTTTGCCACCCATTCGTTCCCCCACGCCCTGCTGCGCTATCAGTATTCGTGAGGCAGCAGCCTAGGCGAACAACTCGCCCTGTATCCGCTCCAACAGCTTCTGGATTTCGCCCAGCCGCTGCTGGGGCGAATCGAGGCTGAGCAAGTCCAGCTTGTCTTCTTCCATGAACGGCAGCAGGTAAGCCAGCTGGTTGGCCAGCGCCTGCCGCCCGTCTACCGGGCGCGGCATGTCCAGCGCTTCGACCATGGGGTGTTCACCCAGCGCCACCAACAGCGCCAGCAGGTCGTCGTCCGCGTCCTGCAAGGGGCTGTCTGGCGCCTCTGACAGCCACTGCACCTGCCCCACCAGCAACTGGTCCTTCTGCACCTCGGTGGCATCCAAGGTGAAACGCCGCACACCCTCCACCCGGATACCAAGCAAGCCATTGTCCTGCTGGGCGAAGTCGCGGATCACCGCTTCGCAACCAATGGAGGCGACCACCGGCGGTGCCTTGCCGACCTGCTCACCTTCGACGATGCACACTACACCGAAGCCCTCGCCCTGCTTCATGCAGCGCCCGATCATGTCCAGGTACCGGGCCTCGAATATCTGCAGGTCCAGGAAGCAGCCCGGAAACAGCACGGTATCGAGGGGAAACAGCGGTAACGTCATTTCAAGTCCTCATGCCACCAGGCTGACAGCCAGCGGCAGGAACACCGCAGTCGCCACGCCCATCAGGCTCATCGCCAGCGCGGCAAAGGCGCCGCATTCGTCACTTTCCTGCAAAGCCACCGACGTGCCAACCGCGTGGGCGGTTACCCCCAGCGACATGCCACGGGCTTCTGGGCTGTGCACACCGCAGCGGCTCAGCAAAGCCGGGCCAAATATGGCCCCGAGCACCCCGGTAATCAGCACGAACACCGCCGCCAGTGCCGCCACGCCCCCGATCTGTTCGGCCACCAGCATGGCGATGGGCGAGGTGACCGACTTGGGCGCCATGGTCATCAGGATCATGTGTTCGGCACCAAACCACCAGCCCAGCAGCAGGCAGCAAAGCGTGGCGAACAACCCCCCGAGTACCAGCGTAGTAAAGGTTGGCCAGAACAGCTGACGAATGCGCCGCAGGTTCAGGAACAGCGGCACCGCCAGGGCGACCGTAGCCGGGCCCAGCAGGATATTCATGATTTCAGTGCTCTTGCGGTACTCGCGGTAGTCGATACCACAGATGAGCAGCACACCGATCACCAAGGCCATCGACACCAGCACCGGTTGCAGGAAGATCCAGCGCGTCTTCTCGTACCCTGCCAGCACCAGTTGATACGCACCCAGGGTGATGCCGATACCGAACAGTGGATGATGCACCACGGCGTCGAGTGCGCCCTGCCAGTCGAGCATCATGGCTGCTCCTCGCGCCTGGCCTGGCGATGGATGAGCTTCTGCATCAACACGCCGACGAACACCAGGGTGAGCAGGCACGAAATCAACAGCGCCCCCACAATCGCCCAGAAGTCATCGGCGATGTCGCGGGCGTACACCATCACCCCTACCGCAGGCGGCACCAGCAGCAGCGGCAGGTAACGCAGCAGGCTGCCAGCCGCCAGGTTCAGGGGCTCGCCCACCTCACCGCGCACCATCAGGAAGCACAGCAACAGCAACAGGCCCAGGATCGGCCCCGGCAAGAACGGCAGCAGCAGGTGATTGAGCGCCGTACCCAAGAGCTGGAACAGCACCAGCCAGGTCAAACCACGCAACAGCATAAGCATCTCCCTATGGCATGCGGCCCATTATAAGCATGCACCTGCAGTAGTCATCGAACCCTGCGTAACTTGACTGAACGCAGGGCGCGTGCTGACCTTGCACTTTCGTACCAACTACAACAGTGGAGACCTTGCGATGCCCCAGGTACCGGTAACAGCGCTGTCGCAGTACGTTGGCAAGCCACTTGGCCATTCGGCCTGGCTGAAAATTGACCAGCAGCGTATCAACCTGTTCGCCGAAGCGACCGGGGACTTCCAGTTCATTCACGTCGACCCGCAGAAGGCCGCCCAAACGCCTTTCGGCGGCACCATCGCCCATGGCTTCCTCACCTTGTCCCTGATACCCACACTGATCGAGGACATTTTGGTGCTGCCGCAAGGCCTGAAGATGGTGGTGAACTACGGGCTGGACAGCGTGCGCTTCATCCAGCCGGTAAAGGTAGGCAGCCAGGTGCGGTTGAAGGTGGACCTGGCCGGGGTGACGGAGAAGAAACCGGGGCAGTGGTTGCTCAAGGCAATTGCCACCCTGGAGATAGAGGGTGAAGAAAAGCCGGCCTACATAGCAGAGTCGCTCTCGCTGTGTTTCGTCTAGGCACCACGGGGGCTATCCCAGCCTTCTCTACAAACCCTCTGCACTCGCGTAAACTGCCAGCCTTTGTGCAGCCCAGGCTGCCCCTGTCGATTTAGCAAAGGTGCCCGCCATGCCCTGGCTGCAAGTACGCCTGGCCATCAGCCCGGAACAAGCCGAAACCTACGAAGATGCGCTGCTGGAAGTGGGCGCAGTTTCGGTGACCTTCATGGACGCCGAAGATCAGCCGATCTTCGAGCCAGACCTCAACACCACGCCACTGTGGTCGCACACTCACCTGCTGGCCCTGTTCGAGGCCGATACCCAGCCCGAGCAGGTGTTTGCCCACTTGCGCCTGCTGACCGACGGCGAGCTGCCGCGACACCAGGCCGAGGTGATCGAGGACCAGGACTGGGAGCGCAGCTGGATGGACAACTTCCAGCCGATGCGCTTCGGCCGTCGCCTGTGGATCGTGCCCAGCTGGCACGACGCCCCGGAAAAAAACGCCGTCAACCTCCTGCTCGACCCGGGCCTGGCGTTCGGCACTGGCACCCACCCCACCACCGCGCTGTGCCTGGAATGGCTGGATGGCCAGGAACTGCAGGGCACCCAGGTACTGGACTTCGGCTGCGGCTCGGGCATTCTGGCCATTGCAGCCCTGCTGCTGGGGGCCCGTGAAGCCGTGGGTACCGACATCGACGTGCAGGCCATCGAAGCCTCGCGGGACAACGCCCAGCGCAACGGTATCGCCGATGACAGGCTGGCACTCTACCTGCCTGAGCACATGCCGGCCATGCAGGCCGACGTACTGGTCGCCAACATCCTGGCCGGGCCGCTGGTAGCGCTGGCACCGCAGTTGTCCGGGCTGGTTCGCCCAGGCGGCCTGCTGGCATTGTCGGGCATCCTCGCCGAACAGGGCGAAGAAGTGGCCGCCGCCTATGCTGCCGATTTCGAGCTCGACCCCATCGTCGTTCGCGACGGCTGGGTGCGTATCAGTGGTCGCCGCCGCCCAGCGCGCCCATAACCGTCCCCTGCACAGCCTCCGGATTGCCGCATGACCGACAGTTTCGTCACCCAGTGCCCGCATTGCCAGACCAGCTTTCGCGTCACTCACCACCAGTTGAGCGTGGCCCGTGGCGTGGTGCGCTGCGGCCAATGCCTGCAGGTGTTCAACGCCGCCAAGCAACTGCTGGAGCAAAACCGCGCCCAGGCAGGCAGCACACCGGTGGCACCCGCGGCCGACAGCGAGGGTGCAGCAGCGCCCGCCAGCCAACCGGTGGTGGCCGCCGCGCCCGTGGAGCCCGTCGCGGGCGAGCCGGCCGATACGCCAGAAGCCGCCCTGGCGCGCACCACCCAGGCCCTGGACGAACTCGACCTGGACATGGAACTGGAGCGCCTGGAGCGCCGCGGGCAGTCACCGCAATCGCGCCCGGCCAATGCTGACGGCGGCTTGCAGGCACGGCGCGACGAGCCCCATGCGCAAGACCCTGCAGACGATCTGTTTGGTACCGCCACCGACGAGCCGCTGGAGCCGCAACAGGCCGCAGCCGCCCCGCTGCTAAGCGAACCACCGCCCCCAGGCCTGGTGCCCGGTGAGCGTACCGAACCCACCTTTACAGGCAGCCTGGACCTCGACACCGACGATGAGCCCACCCTGCAGCGCGGGGTCGTGATCGAGGATGAACCACACCGCGGCCCGCCCATGCGTACTGACGCTGACGATGTCCCCATCCAGGGCCTGAGCGCCCTGGACGACGAACCGCCGGCACTGCACATTACCGCCCGCGACGACGATGACGCCACCCCGCCCCCCGTGGCAGGCGAGCGCCTGGAGCCTGGCCTGTCCGGCAAGCCCGAGCGCCCACGGCGCAAGGAGCCCTTGGTGGACGTGGTGGACGACCCGCTGCAGCTGGGCTGGGAAAAGCCCGCCCCCAACTGGGGCAAGCGTATTCTGTGGACGGTACTGACGCTGCTTGCCGCAGGCCTGCTGGCCTTGCAGTACGTGTGGTTCCACTTCGACGAGCTGGCCCGCCAGGACCAGTATCGTCCCCTGTTCGAAAACATCTGCCCTGCCGTAGGCTGCCAGGTGCCGTCACGGGTCGATATCGCCCGCATCAAGAGCAGCAACCTGGTGGTGCGCAGCCACCCGGACTTCAAGGGCGCCCTGATCGTGGATGCAATCATCTACAACCGCGCCCCCTTCGCCCAGCCGTTCCCGCTGCTGGAACTGCGCTTCGCCGACCTCAATGGCCAGTTGATCGCCAGCCGGCGCTTCAAGCCCAGTGAATACCTGTCTGGCGAACTGGCGGGCCGCGGCGAAATGCCCAGCCAAACCCCCATCCACATCGCCCTGGACATCCTCGACCCAGGCCCGAAAGCCGTCAACTACAGCCTCAGCTTCCGTTCCCCCGAGTAAGCGGCAAGCTGCAAGCTTCAAGCGGCAAGATAAAGGCAGCTGCGGTTCGGGCCTCTGTCTTGCAGCTTGCCGCTTGCAACTTGTCGCTTGCCGCTTGCAACTTGCAGCTCGAGGCCGGAGGCCGAGAACTGCTCAGATTTTATCCAAATCCATCTTTATCCAGTCATCGAGAGCGGGTATCATGCCAACCCTTTTTCGAACTCCAAGATTCGGCCCCACAACAGGGATCACCTATGTCGGCGGTACGCATCGGCCCATACACACTGCGCAACAACCTGATCCTCGCGCCCATGGCCGGGGTCACGGACCAGCCTTTCCGAACACTTTGCCAGCGCATGGGCGCAGGCATGGTGGTGTCAGAAATGGTGTCCAGCGACATGTCCTTGTGGAACAGCCGCAAGTCGAGCCTGCGCCGCATCCATGAAGGCGATCCCGAGCCCCGTTCGGTGCAGATCGCCGGGGGTGATGCGCAGATGATGGCCGCAGCTGCCCAGGCCAACGTGGCGGCGGGTGCGCAGATCATCGATATCAACATGGGCTGCCCGGCGAAAAAAGTCTGCAACAAAGCTGCAGGCTCTGCTTTATTGAGAGATGAGGCACTGGTCAGCGAAATTCTGCACGCGGTAGTCGGCGCGGTGGATGTTCCGGTGACCCTGAAGATCCGCACCGGTTGGGACCGGGCGAACAAGAACGGCCTGAACGTGGCAAGAATTGCCGAACAGGCTGGCATCCAGGCGCTTGCGGTGCATGGCCGCACACGCGCCGACCTGTACACCGGTGAAGCCGAATACGACACCATCGCTGCCATCAAGCAGGCGGTATCGATCCCGGTCTTCGCCAACGGCGATATCACTTCGCCAGAAAAGGCCCGGGCAGTGCTGGACGCCACGGGGGTTGACGGCTTGCTGATTGGCCGGGCTGCCCAGGGGCGGCCCTGGATCTTCCGTGAGGTCGAGCATTACCTGCGCACTGGGCAACACCTGCCAGTGCCGCAACTGGACGAAGTGGAACGCATCCTGCTGGAGCACCTGGCTGCGCTGCATGCCTTCTATGGCGATGTGATGGGCGTGCGTATCGCCCGCAAGCACGTAGGCTGGTACCTGGCAACACGACCCGGCGGCAAGGAGTTTCGCTCCCGGTTCAACGCTTTGGAAGACACACAAGCGCAGTGCGCCAACGTTCGCGCGTATTTCAGCGAACGTCGACAGAGCCTTGAGACAGAGGACGGACAAGGGGTGGCCGCATGACGATGATGACCGAGACTTTTGTGAGTGGAACAACGCCCGTGAGCGACAACGCCAACCTGAAACAGCACCTGAACACGCCGAGCGAAGAGGGCCAGACCCTTCGCGACAGCGTCGAGAAGGCGCTGCACAACTACTTCGCCCACCTGGAAGGCGCGACCGTCACAGACGTGTACAACCTGGTGCTCTCCGAAGTCGAGGCGCCCCTGCTCGAAAGTGTCATGAGCTACGTCAAGGGCAACCAGACCAAAGCCAGCGAGATGCTCGGGCTCAACCGAGGCACCCTGCGCAAGAAGCTCAAGCAGTACGACTTGCTGTAAGCCAGAATCCCAATCAGAAAAGGCGGCTCTTGACAGAGACGCCTTTTTTGCTGACTCCACCGCGTTATTTGGAACCCGAAATGACCGACCAGACTACCCGCCTGCCAGTCCGCCGCGCCCTGATCAGCGTCTCCGACAAGACCGGTATCCTCGAATTCGCCCGTGAGCTGCAACAGCTCGGTGTCGAGATCCTGTCCACCGGCGGCACCTACAAGCTGCTCAAGGACAACGGTGTCAACGCGGTGGAAGTGGCTGACTACACCGGCTTCGCCGAAATGATGGATGGCCGGGTGAAAACCCTGCACCCGAAAATTCACGGTGGCATCCTGGGCCGTCGCGGCACCGATGACGCCATCATGAACGAGCACGGGATCAAGCCGATCGACCTGGTCGCCGTCAACCTCTACCCGTTCGAAGCCACCATCGCCAAGCCTGGCTGTGACCTGCCGACCGCCATCGAGAACATCGACATCGGCGGCCCGACCATGGTCCGTTCGGCAGCCAAGAACCACAAGGACGTTGCCATCGTGGTCAATGCCGGCGACTACGCCAGCGTTCTCGACGGCCTCAAGGCGGGTGGCCTGACCTACGCCCAGCGCTTCGACCTGATGCTCAAGGCCTTCGAGCACACTGCCGCCTACGACGGCATGATCGCCAACTACATGGGCACCATCGACCAGGCCAAGGACACCCTGAGCACCGAAGCGCGCAGCGAATTCCCGCGCACCTTCAACAGCCAGTTCGTCAAGGCCCAGGAAATGCGCTACGGCGAGAACCCGCACCAGAGCGCGGCGTTCTACGTAGAAGCCAACAAAGGCGAAGCCAGCATCTCCACCGCCGTGCAGCTGCAAGGCAAGGAACTGTCGTTCAACAACGTGGCCGACACCGACGCTGCGCTGGAATGCGTAAAAAGCTTCGTCAAACCGGCGTGCGTCATCGTCAAGCACGCCAACCCGTGCGGCGTGGCCGTGGTGCCTGAAGACGAAGGCGGCATCCGCCAGGCGTACGAGCTGGCCTACGCCACCGACACCGAGTCGGCGTTCGGCGGCATCATCGCCTTCAACCGCGAGCTGGATGGCGAAACCGCCAAGGCCATCGTCGAGCGCCAGTTCGTCGAAGTGATCATCGCACCGAAAATCTCCCAGGCTGCCCGCGACGTGGTGGCGGCCAAGCAGAACGTTCGCCTGCTGGAATGCGGCGAGTGGCCAGCCGAGCGTGCTGCCGGTTGGGACTTCAAGCGTGTCAACGGCGGCCTGCTGGTACAAAGCCGCGATATCGGCATGATCGGCGCCGATGACCTGAAGATCGTCACCAAGCGCGCACCGACCGAACAGGAAATCCACGACCTGGTGTTTGCCTGGAAAGTGGCCAAGTTCGTCAAGTCCAACGCCATTGTGTACGCCAAGCAGCGCCAGACCATCGGTGTGGGTGCCGGCCAGATGAGCCGCGTCAACTCCGCGCGCATTGCTGCCATCAAGGCTGAGCATGCTGGCCTGCAGGTGCAAGGCGCGGTCATGGCTTCGGACGCGTTCTTCCCATTCCGTGATGGCATCGACAATGCCGCTAAAGTGGGTATCAGCGCCGTGATCCAGCCAGGTGGCTCGATGCGTGATGCCGAGGTGATTGCTGCCGCTGATGAAGCCGGCATTGCCATGGTGTTCACCGGTATGCGCCACTTCCGCCACTGATTTACGGCAATCGGCCGCACTGAAGCAGGCATCTGCTGCGTTGGGGCCGGTTCCGCTGATGCTCATTGCCAGAAGGCAACTCCGCTCATCGGAACCGGCCCCGCCTTGCATCTACCTGCTTCATTGCGACCTCGTACAGCGAGAGGCAAAGCCTCTCGTTCGACAGACTTCGAGGTTTTGACATGAAAGTTTTGATCATTGGCAGCGGCGGCCGTGAGCACGCCCTGGCCTGGAAAGTCGCCCAGGACCCACGCGTCGAGAAGGTCTTCGTTGCCCCGGGTAACGCTGGCACCGCCATTGAAGCCAAGTGCGAAAACGTTGCCATCGACATGTGCGCCCTTGAGCAACTGGCCGACTTCGCAGAAAAGAATGTCGACCTGACCATCGTCGGCCCCGAAGCCCCTCTGGTGATCGGCGTGGTGGACCTGTTCCGCAGCCGCGGTCTGGACTGCTTCGGCCCAACCAAGGGCGCGGCCCAGCTGGAGGGCTCCAAGGCATTCACCAAGGACTTCCTGGCGCGCCACAAGATCCCCACCGCCGACTACCAGAACTTCACCGAGATCGAGCCGGCCCTGGCCTACCTGCAGGAAAAAGGCGCACCGATCGTGATCAAGGCCGACGGCCTGGCAGCGGGCAAAGGCGTGATCGTCGCCATGACCCTGCAGGAAGCCGAAGAGGCCGTGCGTGACATGCTCGCTGGCAATGCCTTTGGCGATGCCGGTTCGCGCGTGGTGATCGAAGAGTTCCTCGACGGTGAGGAAGCCAGCTTCATCGTGATGGTCGACGGCCACAACGTGCTGCCCATGGCCACCAGCCAGGACCACAAACGTGTCGGCGACCAGGACACCGGCCCGAACACCGGCGGCATGGGTGCCTACTCCCCTGCCCCTGTGGTGACCGCCGACGTGCACCAGCGCGTGATGGACCAGGTTATCTGGCCGACCGTGCGCGGCATGGCTGAAGAAGGCAACGTGTACACCGGTTTCCTGTATGCCGGCCTGATGATCGACAAAGCGGGCAACCCCAAGGTCATCGAGTTCAACTGCCGCTTCGGCGACCCAGAAACCCAACCCGTCATGCTGCGCCTGGAATCGAGCCTGGTGTTGCTGATCGAAGCCGCCTTCGCCAAGGCGCTGGACAAGGTCGAGGCCCAGTGGGACCCGCGCCCGAGCCTGGGCGTGGTGCTGGCTGCCGGCGGTTACCCGGGCGACTACGCCAAAGGCGCGGCCATCAGCGGCCTGGACGCAGCGGCCAAGCTGCAAGGCAAGGTGTTCCATGCAGGCACCACGCTCAAGGATGGCCAGGTGGTCACTGCCGGTGGTCGCGTGCTGTGCGCCACCGCCATGGGTGACACGGTGCAGGCCGCCCAGCAGCAGGCCTACCGCCTGGCTGAGCAGGTGAAGTGGGACGGCAGCTTCTACCGTACCGACATCGGTTACCGGGCCATTGCCCGTGAGCGTGGCGAGCAGCACTAAGCCGCATCGCTGCGCCGTAACGCCCGGGCAGTGCAAGGCCCGGGCGCACGGCAGCCGCCCCGTCGGCAGGGCCCAGCCAGGCCTTGCCATCGGCTTGGCGCGCCGCGCATAGTTATCACCCCGCACATCGGCTAAGAAGGGATTTCGTAGTGCGCCGGCTCCGGATTGCCTCAGCGTTGTTCATCAGTTTGCTGTCCCTGCTGTGCGTGCTACCGGCCATGGCGGAGCATGATGGCGGGTGGGCGCTGCTGCTCGACGAACATGCCAACCTGCAACTGAGCGACGTGCGCTCCGAACGCTATCGCAACCAGTTCAGCCCCCTTGAGCTCGACGAACTGGATGCGGCCCCCGCCGACCAGGCGCTGTGGTTGCACTACCGCCTGGAGCCTGGCACTCAGGAACAACTGCTGCGGGTATTTGCCCCGGACCTTTCCGGCCTCGACCTGTACGCCCTGCAGGGCGACAAGCTGTTGCGCCAGCTGCATCACGGCCGCCACGCGGGTACGGCACAACCCACCCTGCGGGGCAGCGATCACGTACTGCCCCTGCCCAACAGCACGCAACCCCTGGACATCTACCTGCGGCTGGTGTCGGAACACCAACTGCGCCCTGCCATCAGCCTGGAACCCGCCGCCGAGGCGGCTGCCAGCCAGCACCAGCCGCTGCTGTTCGGCATGCTGTTTGGTGGGCTGGTGATGCTGATCCTGCACAACCTCATCCGCTTCATCTACAGCCGCTCGAGCACCACGCTGGTGCTGGCGCTCTACCACAGCCTGATGCTGCTCAGCGGTTTGATCCTGCTCAACCTCAGCGGCCCCTGGTGGCACGTGTGGCACAGTGCACAAACCCCTGCGGCCTACCTCACGTTGGTGCTGGCGGGCTTGGCGGGGTTGTATTTCACTCAGCGGTTCTTCTACCCCTTCCACTCGGCGCGCCTGAACAAGCTGTTGAATGGCGAAATGCTGGTTGTGGCGCTCAGCGGCTTGATCCTGCTGTTCGTCGATACCTTGCCGCTGAACCTGATGACATATGCCCTGATGGCTTTGGGCAGCGTCACGATGCTGATGGTCAGCAGCTACTACTGGTACAAGGGCTATGCGCCTGCCCGGCTGTTCAGCGTCGCCATGATCGTGTTCAACGTCGGTGGCCTGGTACTGCTGCCTGCGCTGCTGGGGCTGACGCGCACATCGACACCCTGGCTGCTGTGCATTCTGCTGGGGCTGGCCGTGGCCAGCGGGCTGCTGCTCAACCTGGCCGTCAGCGACCGCTTGCGGCGCATGAACGAAGAACGCTTCAGTGCCAGCCGAGCACTGGCCGCCAGCGATGCCGAAATCAATGCCAAGGCCGAATTCCTGGCCAAGATCAGCCACGAGATCCGCACCCCCATGAACGGCGTGCTGGGCATGACCGAACTGCTGCTGGGCACGCCGCTGTCGGTGAAGCAGCGCGACTACGTGCAGACCATTCACAGCGCCGGTAACGAACTGCTCACCCTGATCAACGAGATCCTCGACATCTCCAAGCTCGAATCCAGGCAGATTGAGCTGGATGATGTGCAGTTCGACCTCAACGCGCTGATCGAAGACTGCCTGAATATCTTCCGGGCCAAGGCCGAGCAGCAGAATATCGAGCTGATCAGCTTCACCCAGCCGCAGGTCCCGCGGGTGATCAGTGGCGACCCGACACGCCTGCGCCAGGCCTTGTCGAGCCTGCTGGAAAACGCACTCAAAAACACCGACCAAGGCGAGATTCTGCTGGTGGTGGCCCTGGACCAACGCGGCGAAGTACCGCGCCTGCGCATCGCCGTGCAGGACAGCGGCGAGCCGCTACCGGCCGCCGACCGCGAAGCCCTGCTGCAGGCCAAGTTGCACAGCCATCACTTTCTCTCCAGCAACAAGCTGGGCGGCCACCTGGGGCTGATGATCGCCAAGCAGTTGATCGGGCTGATGCAGGGTGAATTTGGCATCAAGAGCAGCACGGGCACCGGCAACACCCTGTGGCTGACCCTGCCGCTGGACCCTTCCGCCCTGGAGCAGCCCCCGGCAGACCTTGACGGCCCGCTGCGCGATGCCCGGGTGCTGGTGGTGGACGACAACGACACCTGCCGCAAGGTGCTGGTGCAGCAATGCAGCGCCTGGGGCATGAACGTAAGCGCAGTGCCTTCCGGCAAGGAGGCCCTGGCACTGCTGCGCACCAAGGCCCACTTGCGCGACTACTTCGACGCTGTGTTGCTGGACCAGAACATGCCGGGCATGACGGGCATGCAGCTGGCGGCCAAGATCAAGGAAGACCCCAGCCTGAACCACGACATTCTGGTGGTCATGCTCACCGGCATCAGCAACGCCCCCAGCAAGATCATCGCGCGCAATGCCGGGGTCAAGCGGATCCTCGCCAAACCGGTGGCCGGCTACACGCTCAAGACGACACTGGCCGAAGAGCTAGCCCAGCGCGGCCGCGACCAGCTATCGTCCGTCACCGCGCTGGGCAAGCCCCAGGCGCTGGAGCTTCCCGGTGATTTCCGGGTGCTGGTGGCCGAAGACAACAGCATTTCCACCAAAGTGATTCGCGGCATGCTTGGCAAGCTGAACCTGGAGCCAGACACCGCCGCCAACGGCGAAGAAGCCCTGCAGGCGATGAAAGCCAAGCGCTACGACCTAGTGCTGATGGACTGCGAAATGCCGGTGCTGGATGGTTTTTCCGCCACTCAGCTGTTGCGTGAGTGGGAAGCCGCCCACCAGCGCCCACGCACCCCGGTGGTGGCACTGACCGCGCACATTCTCGCCGAGCACAAGGAACGCGCGAAACTGGCGGGCATGGACGGGCACATGGCCAAGCCGGTCGAGCTCTCACATCTGCGCGAAGTGGTGCAGTACTGGGCCAGACAGCGGGATGCCAAAACCGACCCTGTACCGCCCCGCTGACCTGCGGGACCATAGCCGGCCCCGCAGGTGGACCGGGTATCAAAAGGCGTAGTCAAGCACACGCTGCAGGCTCAGCTGCACGACGCGGTCCTGTACCTTCGGTAGAAAGCTGTGCTCGAACGCCAGCAGGTTGAAACGCACCAGTTCCGCCCGCACGTGCTTGTGGCTGCGCTTGCGGTTGATGAACCCTGCGCTGAATGCCGAGCGCACATCCGTTTCGTGGTAAACCACCATATCTACGCGGTTGGCACCGGCCGGCGCACACGGCAGCAGCTGGAAATGCTGGCGTTCCAGTGCGTAGTGCTCCAGCTTCTGCAACACCGAGGGGTTGGCCACCAACTTGTGCAAGGCAATGCCCGTGGCCGTGGCGAAATGCTCACCCGCTGTTGCAGCAATGGTTTCCAGCACCTGGTCCACCTGCCTGGTGCGCTGTTGATCGGGCCAGTGCACCTGCTCGGGCGACAGCGCATCCCAGCCCATGAACTTCAGTTGGTTGCGGTAGTAGGCAAACCAGTCCTGCACCAAGCCCTCCCGGTGAGCAGTTTCGGTCGCGCGCTCGGCCAGCGCCAATGCCAGTTTCACCTTGTACTTGTGCGCGGCGGGCACGCCATCCAGAAACGACACGACACCCGCGCCAATCACGGCAGCTGCAGCTTCACTCATGGCCGGCCCCTGTCTGCGGTGCGTGAGGATCGAAGCGGTACTCGCCCTGGCCATCCTTGGTTTGCATCAAGGCATGCAGCGCCTCGCGCTGGTGCTGGAAGCGCGCGTTATCCAGGGCCAGGGAAATGCCCTTGAACGCGGCCTCGCCCTTGAGCACCTGGTCGCTCAACAACTGCGCCAGCGACAGGCCCGAGAGCGGCGTTTCGGTGTGCAGGGTAATGCTGCACAGGTCCAGCACCGGGCCTGGTTTGAGCAGCCCGAGCTCAATGACCACCTGCGAACCACCGGCCTGGTCCTGTACGCAGAATTTCTTCAGATGCGCCACGCCGTCCGCTGACTGGCCTAAACCCGCAGCGAAGGCTGCCAATACGGCTTGCTGTTGAATCGAGCGCACCTTGAGCCAGGCGTCCAGGGGCTGCAGCCGCGTACTACGGGTCGGCTGCCCCAACTGCCTCTGATCGTAAGTGCTGGCCAGCTTGATCCAGCCCAGCCGGCGCAGGGCCGACCGGTAGGCGTCGTACCAGGCGTCATGGTCGGCAAAACGCGAGCCTGCCTCCTTGTTCGCAACCAGCTGCGCGTACAGTATCGAGTCGAAGGCGGCCTGGCGCTCAACCCCGGCCCCGGCCGGTGCATACAACAGCGCCGTGCCGCCGATCAGCATGAGCTGCTCGTCTGCTTTATCCATGGTGTCGTCTCTTCGGTAAACCCAGGAAAGGCGGCGCCGTCACAGCGCCGCCCGGCGATCAGATGTCGTACTGCAGCACGTTCTCGACGCTGCGCACGCCGAGCTTGTTTTCCACGGTTTCGCGCACTTTGTCGTAGACGAAGTTGTTCAGCGTGAGCACCGCGGTGCCTGCGTAGTAATGGGTCTTGTCCAGCTTCCACTGGATGCCCAGCACGTCATCGTCCAGCTTGGGTGCCGAGGCCTGGACGCAACTGACCACCATCACCACATCGTTGTTGGCGGTTTCGATACAGGCGGCCATGCCGACCATGCCGCGGGCCTTGTTCTGGCGTTTATGGTCGACCACCTTGGCGTCATCCTGCACGGTGGTGAGCTTGTCGAACGCCAGCTTGGCCAGGCCGCCGAGCTTGGTGCCGCCGAGGATGGCATTGCCCGCCACGCCGATGGCGCGGATGGCGACTGCACCCACGGTCACCGACAACTCTGCCGAGGTTTCCAGCTCGAAACTGCGCTTGGGGATGGTAAAGCCCAGGTCGCGCATCACATCGACGAATTTGTCGTACCACTCGCGCGACTGTTTTTCCGCATCGAAGGCCTTATCAGCTACCAGGGTGGCGAAGTGAAAGGCGTTCTTCACATCGTGGCGGCTTTGCGTGGACATGCCTGCGCCGCAGGCCAGCAGGTTGCCTTCGACCAGGATGGCGGAATCGTTGGTTGTGATTTGTGTTGCATCGGACATCTGCAAACTCCTTGGTGATTACCCCTGAGAGCAGGGGTAATCACCTTATCCAGCACGCCGACAAGGCGGCGCGCTGAAGGGTTTCCAGAGCAGCTAGCCAGCGCCGGGGTACCAGCGCGGGGTATAGGCCCAGACCCCGCCCGAAGTCCTCGGGAATACGCAGGTGGTCGACGAGCCAACCAGTACCATGGTGCGCATATCGACCATTTCGGGCACCAGTTCGTCCAGGGTGACTACCCGCAGTGTCTGCCCCGGCCTACCGATATCACGGCCAAGGACTACAGGCGTGCGCCCTTCGCGATGGCGACGCACCACTTCCAATGCTGTGCCCAGCTGGTGAGGGCGGGCTTTGGAAATGGGGTTGTAGAACGCCAGCACCAGGTCCGCCTGGGCAGCCAGGTCGAGGCGTTTCTCGATGATCGACCACGGCTTGAGGTTGTCCGACAGCGACATCACACAGAAGTCGTGCCCCAGCGGCGCGCCAGCCTGTGCGGCAGTGGCAAGGCATGCCGAAACGCCGGGCAGCATCTGCAAGTCAACCCGGTGCCACGCAGGGTCGTCGGAGGCGTGCAGTGCTTCGAGTACAGCAGCCGCCATGGCGAATACGCCGGGGTCGCCTGACGACACCACCACCACCGAGCGGCCTTCGGCGGCCAGCCGGAAGGCATGGCGGGCACGCTGCATTTCTTCACGGTTATCGGTGCAGTGCACCACCTGGTCGTCGCGAAACGGGCCGGCCATGCGCACGTAGGTCTCATACCCCAGCACATCCTCGGCCTGTGCCAGCTCGGCCTTGACTGCCGGCACCATCAGCTCGGCTGCCCCGGGGCCCAGGCCAATCACCGCCAGCCGGCCGCGTCGGCGCCCCACCCCAGCGACATCGACCGGCGCTGGCGCCACACCGATCACCAGGCCCGGCTGTTCGATCAGCCGGGCACCGGGCACGGCAGCTGCAACCATGTTCGCCAGCCCTGTTGGGCTTGGCGCGAACCGCAGGGCCACGCCAAGCGCCTGCGCGGCTTGATGCAAATCGGCATCGGCCATGTCCTGCTCGTCGGCCAGCACACAGGCCAGCGAAAGCGGCGCGATGCCCGCCTGCTGCAACACTTCAGGCAGGTTAGCCAAGCGGCCACCGGCAACGCCTGCCACCACCGAGCGCGGGTGGATGAGCAGTTCATCGCGGCTGGCCGGGCGTGCTTCGCAGCCCACATGAATGGTGCGGGTGGCCGCGTCACTGGCCGGTAACTGCGCCTGTATCAACCATGGCGCCTCGCCTGCTATGCGCACGGGCTCGCCGGCCAGCAGGTCGGAAACAAAGCGCTTGCCCTGCTCCAGGTCAGCCAGTGCATAGCCCGCGGGCGGGTTCAGCAGGCAGGTACCGAAGCGCAGCTCGCCGCTGGTGGTGATGGCCGGTGTGGCACCCAACTGTTCGGCGATTTCGCGGGCCATCCGGTTTACCCCGGCCAGGCCCCCGAGCAACGGCACCACGGCGCTACCGTCTTCGGCGACGGCCAGCACCGGCGGCTCGTCGTCCTTGTCGCCAAGTACGCCGGCAAGGCTGCGAATCACGATACCCGCAGCGCACAGGGCAATGAGGGGCGTGCCGTCTTCATACAGGCCACGCAAGGTATCGCCGAACGCGGTGTAGTACGCATCCGCGCCCGGAACGCGGCCGGCCAGGCCGTGGATACGCGCCTGGGGGTAGCGCTGCTGAATGCGCTGCGCCGTGGCCAGACTGCCCGGCCCCAGTACGACGATAGCCGGCGCCCTGTGCATGTTCACCCCTGCCATTTTTCACCCGGCACGATAATCAGCGAGAAATACGGCGACGATTGCGGGTCGACAGCGTCCAGCGGCACGATCTTCTGGTTGGCCATGGTCGCCCGTTCCACGTACAGCGCACGGCGGTCCAGGCCAAGCTCGGCGAGTACCTGGCGCACCTTGGGGAAGTTGCGGCCAAGCTTCATGATCACCGCCGCGTCGGCGTCGGCCAGGCGGCGCTTGAGCTCTTCTGCCGGCAACACGCCAGAGAGCACAGACAAACTCTGGTTGCGATACACCAGCGGCGCGCCCAGCACGGACGCGCCACCGAGCATGGAGCACACGCCCGGCACTACCTCGGCTTCATAGCGCTGGGCCAGCCGGTCGTGCAGGTACATGTAGGAGCCGTAGAAGAACGGGTCGCCCTCGCAGATGACCGCCACGTCGCGCCCGGCATCCAGGTGCTCGGCAACCTGCACGCTGGCTTCGTCGTAGAAGTCGCTGATCACCTGCTCGTAGGACAGGGGGGCAGGCAGCACCTCGGTGGTCACCGGGTAAACCAGTGGCAGCAGCGTCTGCTCGGCCTGCAGGTGCGCTTCGATGATGCCGAAAGCATTGCCGCGCTTGCCCTTGGCCACGAAATAACCCACCACTGGGGACTCACGCAGCAGTCGCAGGGCCTTGAGGGTGATCAGCTCGGGGTCGCCAGGGCCTACACCCAGGCCGATCAGCCTTCCACGCGGGGCCATCACTCCACCTCCGTGGCCAGGGCGTTGACGGCAGCAGCGGCCATCGCACTGCCCCCCAGGCGGCCTTGCATGATCACGAACGGAACGCCGCGGCTGTCGGCGGCCAGCATTGCCTTGGATTCCGCGGCGCCCACGAAGCCTACCGGGAAGCCCAGGATCAGCGCCGGGCGCGGGGCGCCGGCGTCGAGCATTTCCAGCAAATAGAACAGCGCAGTGGGGGCATTGCCAATCACCACCACACTGCCTTCCAGGTGCGGCCGCCACAGTTCCAGGGCGACGGCCGAACGGGTATTGCCGGCTTCCTTGGCCAGCGCTGGAACGCTGGGGTCGCGCAGGGTGCAGATGACCGGGTTGTTGGCTGGCAGGCGCGCCCGGGTAATGCCTTCAGCCACCATGTGCGCATCGCAGAGGATCGGTGCACCGCCCAGCAGCGCCTGGCGCCCCGCCTGGCCTGCGCCTTCGGAAAATTGCAGGCCGTCGATGGCGTCGACCATGCCGCAGGCATGGATCACCCGTACAGCGAGCTTTTCGAGGTCTGCGGGGATCCGCTCCAGCCGTGCTTCCTCACGGATGATCCGGAAGGAATTGCGATAGATCTCCTGACCATCGCGGATGTAGTCAATCATCAAGGTGCTCCGTCGGCAGGGCGAGCATGGCGCCTGCTTCATTCAAGGTAATGTCGGTGGCGCGCAAGGCGCCAAACCCCGGTTGACGGGGGTTGCGCAGGTACAGGTCGTAGCGGCCAGGGGCACGCGCCAGCAAGGTGACCGGGGCAACGTGGGCCACCGCGCAGGAACGCTCGCAGCCACTGAGGTGCACGCTGCCCGGGGCGCCCGGGCCCAGCAAGGCAGCCAGGGCAACGGCATCTGCCTTGGTTTCGGCCATGGCTTTGGCGCAGCCGCTGGCGCCGGTACAGGCACTGATGCGCGCCAGCGGTTGCTGGCCGTCGCACATCAGGCCGGCCGCTGCCAGGGTGGCCTGGGCCTGCTCGTGGCCGTTGGCGTCGAGGTTGGTCAGCACCAGGCTTTGCCAGGGGCTCATGCGCAGGCTGCCATCACCCTGCTGGCGCGCCACCTGGGCCGCTGCACGCAGCATGGCCGGCGTCAGGCGGCCCTGGGGCGGGGCTACACCCAATGCCAGCCCCTGCGCCTGGGGCAGCAGCCCCAGCCACGACACCTGGCAGGGCTGGCGGCGCCAGCCGAGCACGGCAGCATCGCGGCGGATGGGCAGGCCAAGCCCGTCGACGAACGCCGCAGGTGGACACTCGCCCAGCAGGTGGCGCATGCGCGTCTGCGCCGGTGTCGCCAGGTCCAGAAAACGCTCCAGCACCCCACGTACCAATGCCAGGCCATGCGCCACCGGCACCGCGCCAAGCACCTGGCCATCAGCCGGGCAGCTCGCCAGGCCGAACGCCAGCCAGGTTTGCCCCTCCACGCGCAGGGCAGACAGCCACAGGTCATGGGGGTGTTCCAGCATGGCCAGGCGCTCACCCGCGTCCAGTTGCACGGCAAATTTGGCCGATAACTGGTGATAACGCGGGGTGCCTTCGAGCAGGTCGAGGATCTGCCCGGCCAACGGCCGGGCATCAAGCAGCATGGCCGGGTCATGGCCGGCCAAGGGGCTGAGCATCAGGTTGCGCACATCGTCACCGGCTGCCTCGCGCGGGCCTAGGCCCGCGGCGAGCAGGGCCTGCACCAGGCCCTGGTGATCGCTGCCTACACCACGGATCTGCAGGTTGCCCCGGTTGGTGGCCTCGATCACCCCACCCGCAAAGCGTTCAGCCGCAGCGGCCACGGCGTCGGCCTGGTCGGCCAGCAGCAGCCCGCCAGGCAGTTTGACGCGGCAGATGCCGCCATCCAGCGCGCTGACGATACGCCACAGCCCCGGGCAGGCCGAGGGGCGGGGCGAAGGGTGTGGGGTTCGAGCCTGCATCAAAGGGGTGTCCGGCAATCCGTGAAACTGCGCTTGAGTGTAGAAGGCGCGGTATTATGCCTGCTTTGTCTGCCGGCATGAAAAGCCGGTGGTCGAGCACCCTTGGCTCTGGGTTGGAAAACCCCGCCCCCTTCGCGGGTAAAACCGCTCCCACAGGGGCGAGCAGCGGCCTCAACAATGGCGGAATGAAACACATGGCACCCTGGCTGACAGTAGTAGGCATCGGCGAAGACGGCTTCACTGGCCTTGGCAAGCAGGCCCGGCGCGCCCTGCTGGGCGCAACGCGCATCTTCGGCAGCCCGCGCCAGCTGGCCCTGCTGCCCCGCTGCGTGGCAGGCGAGCGGCTGGGTTGGCCAAGCCCGTTCTCGCTGGCGCCGGTGCTGGCCCTGCGTGGCGAGCAGGTCTGCGTGCTGGCCAGTGGTGACCCGATGTTCTACGGCGTGGGTGCCAGCCTGGCACGCCAGGTGCAGCCGGGCGAAATGCACGTGCTTTCGATGCCCTCTTCCTGCGCCCTGGCCGCCGCCCGCCTGGGTTGGCCGCTGCAGGAGGTGCAGGTGGTGTCGCTGGTGGCAAGGCCGCTGGCTGCGCTCAATGCCCATCTGCACAGCGGCAACCGGCTGTTCGTCTTGAGCAACGACGGCGACAGCCCGGCCGCCATCGCCGCACTGCTGTGCGAGCGGGGTTTCGGCCCCAGCCGGCTGCGGGTGTTCGAACACCTGGGCGGCGACGCCGAGCGCAGGCTGGAAGGCAGCGCCCAAGGCTGGCCTCACCCGGCGACGGCCGCGTTGAACCTGGTGGCTGTCGAGTGCATCGCCAGCCCCGCTACCCCGCAGCTACACCGCCTGGCCGGGCTGCCCGATGCCGCCTACCGCCACGACGGGCAACTGACCAAGCGCGACGTGCGGGCTATCACTCTCGCCCGCCTGGCACCGCAACCCGGCGAGCTGCTGTGGGACGTGGGCGCAGGCTGCGGCTCGATCGGCATCGAATGGATGCGCGCGCACCCGGCCTGCCGGGCCCTGGCCATCGAGGCTGACGAAGGCCGCCAGGGCCTGATCGAGCACAACCGCGATGCGTTGGGTGTGCCAGGCCTGCAACTGGTGCGCGGCAAGGCGCCAGCAGCGTTGCAAGGGCTGGAGCAACCTGATGCCATCTTCATTGGCGGCGGCGTCACCCGTGAAGGGGTGCTGGCGCAGTGCTGGGCAAGCCTGCGCCCTGGGGGGCGGCTGGTGGCCAATGCGGTGACGTTGCAAAGCGAGCTGGCCCTTGCGCATTTTCGCGAACAGCACGGTGGCGAGCTGACCCGCATCCATGTGGCCCACGCGCAGCCGCTGGGGGCATTCGACACGTGGCGTCAGGCGCTGCCCATCACCCTGCTCGAAGCGGTAAAAGCCGTTGATGCGTGAAGAAACCCGCGAGCAGCCCGCGCCGCTGCGCAGCGGCCTCACCACCGGCAGCTGCGCCACCGCCACCAGCCTGGCGGCCGCACGCCTGCTGCTGACCGGGGTAGCCAGCGATGCGGTCAGCATCACCCTGCCCAAGGGCAAAGTGGTGCAGATGCGCCTGGAGTTCTGCCGCCTGGCCGACGGCAGCGCGGAGGCCGGCACGCTCAAAGACGCAGGCGACGACCCAGACGTGACCCACGGCGCCCTGCTCTACAGCCAGGTGCGGTTGCTGACCGAGCCAGGCACACGCTTCGTCGCCGGTATCGGTGTAGGCACCGTCACCCGCCCGGGCCTGGTACTGGCGGTGGGCGAGCCGGCCATCAACCCGGTGCCCCGGCGCATGATCACCGAGCACCTGCACGCTCTAGGTGCCGAATGCGGCTATACGGGCGGTTTCGAGGTGACGGTGAACGTGCAGGGGGGCGAGCAGTTGGCCCTGAAAACCATGAACCCGCGCCTGGGCATTCTGGGTGGCCTGTCCATCCTGGGCACCAGCGGCATCGTGCGCCCGTTCTCGTGCGCAGCGTACATCGCCTCCATTCACCAAGGTATCGATGTGGCCCACACCAATGGCTATACCCATATTGCTGCGTGCACTGGCAACGCCAGCGAGGACACCATGCGCCGGGTGTACGGGCTGCCGGAAATCGCCCTGATCGAGATGGGCGACTTCGTTGGCGCGGTGCTCAAGCACCTGCGCAAGGTACCGGTGCCACGCCTGACCCTGTGCGGGGGGTTCGGCAAGATCAGCAAGCTGGCCGCCGGGCACATGGACTTGCACAGCCGCCATTCCAGCATCGACCTGCCGCAGTTGGCCGGCTGGGCAGCGGCAGTGGGCGCCGCCCCTGCGCTGCAGGCCGCCATCATCGCCGCTAACACCAGCCAGCAGGCGCTGGCAATGGCCCATGCGGCAGGCGTGCCACTGGGCGATGCGGTATGCGCCCACGCGCTGGCTTTTGCCCGCAGCGTGGTACCGGCCCAGGTCCAGGTAGAGGTGGTTGCCATTGATCGCCAGGGCGGCATCGTCGGCCGGGCAGGTGCGCAATGAGCCAGCGCATCCTGTTGCTCGGCGGCATCACCGAGGCCCTGGCCATCGCCCGGCTGCTGGGGCCGCAGCACATCTACAGCCTGGCCGGCATCGGCCGTGTGCCGGACGACCTGCACTGCCAAGTGCGGGTAGGTGGGTTTGGCGGCGCGCCGGGGCTGGCCAGTTACCTACGTGAAGCCGGTATTACGCTGCTGGTCGATGCCACCCACCCGTACGCAGCGCAAATCAGCGCCAATGCTGCCAGCGCGGCACGCATGGCCGGTATCCCCTGCTGGGCCCTGCGCCGTCCGGCCTGGCAGGCGCAGGCGGGGGACGACTGGCGAGAAGTGGACGGCTGGGCGGCGTTGATCACCCAGCTGGCGCCGTTCAGCCGCCCCCTGTTCACCTTGGGCCGTGAGCCCCTGCAACACCTGCACGAGATTCCACCGACGCAGTTCTGGACCTTGCGCGCCCTGCAGGCCTGCCCGGGCAACGCGCGTTGCGAAGTGATAGGTGCGCGTGGGCCGTTTCAGCTGGAGGATGAGCGGGCGTTGTTCACCAGCCGGGGTATCGACGTGCTGGTCAGCAAGAACAGCGGCAGCCTGGCCACGGAGCCCAAGCTGGAGGTAGCGCGGGGGCTGGGTGTGCCGGTGTTGATCCTGAAGCGGCCAGTGCTGGCCGAGGTGGAGCGGGTGTTTTATAGCGGGGCGGAGCTGGCGGCGGCGTTGGGGGTGGACTGATTGCGGGTTCCTCGGCGATTCCCTAGATGAGGTGGGGATTGCTGGGGCTGCGGTGCAGCCCATCGCGAGCTGCGCTCGCTCCTACAATGGTGGGCGATGTTTCTGACGGTTTGGACGTGGCCGGATTGGCACTGCTGCCGTAAACTCGGGCACCCCCTCTGGAAGGCGCTAACCATATGGAAATGCAATGGTGGATCTGGCTGGTGTTCGGCATCGCGCTGATATTGCTCGAGCTGGTCCTGCCAACGTTCTTCATCCTCTGGTTCGGCATCGGCGCCGTGCTGGTGTCGCTGATCGCACTGGCATTCCCCGATCTTCAACTGGACATGCAGGGGCTGCTGTGGGTCGTGCTGTCCTCGGCCACCACGGCACTGTGGTTCAAGGTGTTCCGGCGCAAGCAACCGGACGTGCGCTGGACAGCCGCCAGCGTTATCGGTGAGGTCGGGCTGCTCACAGCCGCCGTGTCCGAGTTCCACAAGGGCCGGGTGCGCTTCCAGAAGCCCATCCTGGGCAACGAAGAATGGGTCTGCATCGCCGACAGCGACATCCTCGCCGGCGAACGGGTACGCCTTACCGCCATCGAGGGCAATATCGCCCGGGTCATCCGGGCCTGAATCCGTAAAAAAGGAATTTGTCACCATGACCAGTCTCATCGTCGTCGGCGCCATCGCCCTGTTCGTACTCATCACCGTGTTCAAGGGGGTGCGTATCGTGCCTCAGGGCGAGGAATGGGTGGTCGAGCGGCTGGGCCGCTACCACACCACCCTCAAGCCCGGCCTGAATGTCGTCATCCCGTACATGGACGTGGTTGCCTACCGCCTGCCCACCAAGGACATCATCCTCGATGTGCAAGAGCAGGAAATCATCACCCGCGACAACGCCGTGATCGTTGCCAACGCGCTGTGCTTCGCCAAGGTCGTCGACCCGCAAAAGGCGTCCTATGGGGTGCAGAACTACGCGTTTGCCGTCACCAGCCTGACCATGACTTCGCTGCGGGCCATCGTCGGCGCCATGGACCTGGACGAAGCGCTGTCCAGCCGTGAGCAGATCAAGGCGCGCCTGCGCGAAGCCATGTCGGAGCAGACCGAGGACTGGGGCGTGACCGTTCGTTCGGTAGAAATCCAGGACATCAAACCTTCCGAGAACATGCAGCTGGCCATGGAGCGCCAGGCGGCTGCCGAGCGTGAGCGCAAGGCCGACGTCACCCGCGCCGAAGGCGCCAAGCAGGCGGCGATCCTGGAAGCAGAAGCACGCCTGCAGGCCGCCAGGCTGGACGCCGAAGCGCAAATCAGCCTGGCCGACGCTTCTGCCCGGTCCATCTCGATGGTGAAGGACGCGGTGGGCAACGAGACCGTACCGGCCATGTACCTGCTGGGCGAGCGCTACATCGGTGCCATGGAAAACCTGGCCAGCAGCAACAATGCCAAGGTGGTGGTGCTGCCAGCAGACCTGCAGGAAACCGTGCGCGGGCTGATGGGCCGCAACAAGGTGTGAGGCGACCGGGGGCGCCGAGCCCCCGACCCCTGCGTCACGTCACCGCACCCCGGCATTTTTGCCTATACTCGCGCTTACAATAGCCACCACGATTCCTGACCGGATCTCTCCATGCCCCCACGTCGGCACATTGCCTGGATAGCCTGCCTTGCAGTGCTGTTCAACCTGCTGGCCATGCCGCTGTCTTCTGCTGCGCCCAAGGGCCCGGCAGAGCAGCTGCTGTGGGGGGCATTCTGTTCCAGCATGGCCAGCAAGGCCAACGTCGATGTCCAGGCCCTGGCCAAGATCGACCTCGGTCCGCAAAGCGACGACAGTGCCAGCCTGATGAACTGCTGGTGCTGCTCGGGTGCAGCCCCCTTGCTTGCCCTGCCCACCCCGCCCCTGCAACTGCACAGCCCGCCAGTGCGTTTGGCCGGAACGCTGTCACCCCCTGCCCAATACACACCCACGCCACGCCAGCTCTGGCCTGCGCTAAACCCACGTGCCTCTCCGCTGGCCTGATTGCTTCACGCGTTGCGCCTGAACATCATCATCTCGGAGATTCACCATGCTCAAGCACGCCCTTGTCGCGGCCGCCCTGCTGCTGCCTGCCACCTTCGCCAATGCTCACGAATACAGCGTGGGCGACCTGCACATCGCGCACCCCTGGTCGCTACAGCTTCCCCCCAATGCGCCCAATGTCGCCGCGTATTTCGTGGTGCACAACAATGGCAAGGCTGACGACCGCCTGCTAGGCGCCGACAGCCCCATCAGCGATGACACGCAGCTGCACGAGCACGCCATGGGCGCCAGCGGTGCCATGAAGATGCAACAGGTGCCCAGCGTGGTGGTGCCTGCAGGGCAAGACCTGGTGTTCGCGCCCAGTGCTTACCACGTGATGCTGATGAACCCCAAGGACCGCAGCCTGCTCACCGACGGAAAACGCTTCCCGCTGACCCTGCACTTCGAAAAGGCCGGTGACGTCACCGTGGATGTGGCCGTGCAGCAGCAAGCCCCTGCGGGCCAGCCTGAAGCCCACAAGCACTGATACCTGCTGACAGGCACTGGCCATGAGCCTGCCGCGCAACAGCCCACGCCGTACCACCCGCCCTGATAGCAGGCGCGTCGGTGGCGGATGGCTGAGCCTGTTCGCCATGTGGATGATCTTTATCGGCCCGCTGATATCGCAGTCGATGCCGATGGACCACTCGGCGGGCATGCCCATGAGCATGAACATGCCCATGGACATGCCGATGCCGGCTGCGCACGATCATGGTGACGGCCATCACGGCCAGGGCAGTGACGGCCAGCTGCATGTGATGTGGGAGAAGTGCGGCTATTGCAGCCTGCTCTTCAATTGCCCTGCACTGCCACAAACCCTCAGCCCGCTCAGTGTTGCGGGCATTACGCCCACCTCCCCCACCCCGGCGACCACGCACCAGGGCCATGCCCGGCAGGCTGTATTCCCCGGTGCGCGCAGCCGCGCCCCGCCATTCCCGATCAGCGTCTGAAACCCTTTCGCGTACGAGGCCACGAGGCTTCGCGCCCCCTTATGACTGATCGACTGGAATCATTATGTACGGCTGCACCCCTGTTTTTGCCCTGTCCCTGCGTGGGACCATCGCCGTGCTCTGCGGCTCGCTGCTGGCCCCCGTGGCCCTGGCCGCCGACCCCGCACATGCAGGCCACCTCATCGATGCCCCCGAGCTCAGCCCCACGGTGATTACCGCCGTGGCCCCCAGTTCGCCCCTGACCGTGGTCACCAACCCCAAGGACCCGCGCCAGCCCGTGCCCGCCAGTGACGGCGCCGACTACCTCAAGACCATCCCGGGCTTCTCGGCCATACGCGCCGGCGGTACCAATGGCGACCCGGTACTGCGCGGCATGTTCGGCTCACGCCTGAACATCCTCACCAATGGCGGCCTGATGCTGGGCGCCTGCCCCAACCGCATGGACGCCCCTACGTCGTATATCTCGCCGGAAACCTATGACCGCCTGACGGTGATCAAAGGCCCGCAAAGCGTGATCTGGGGCCCAGGCGGCTCGGCAGGCACCATTTTGTTCGAACGCGAGCCGGAAAAGTTCGGCACCCTGGGCAGCCGCGTCAACGCCAGCCTGTTGACCGGTTCCAATGGCCGTTTCGACAAGGTGGTGGACGCCGCTGCCGGCAACAGCCAGGCCTATGCCCGCTTTGTGGGCAACCAGTCGCGCTCCGGTGACTACAAGGACGGCAACGGCCACCACGTGCCGTCGCGCTGGGACAAATGGAACGGCGACGTCGCCCTGGGCTGGACGCCCGACGCCGACACCCTGCTGGAGCTGACCGCTGGCAAAGGTGATGGCGAGGCCCGCTATGCCGGCCGTGGCATGGACGGCTCGCAGTTCAAGCGCGAAAGCCTGGGCCTGCGCTTCGAAAAATCCAACCTGGGTGAGGTGCTCGACAAGGTCGAAGCCCAGGTCTACTACAACTACGCCGACCACGTGATGGACAACTACAGCCTGCGCACGCCGTCAGGCAAAGGCATGATGGGCATGCCCATGGTCAGCAACGTTGACCGCCGCACCCTCGGCGCGCGCATCAAGGCCACCTGGCGCTGGGCCGACGTGCAATTGATCAGCGGCATCGACGCGCAGACCAACGAACACCGCAAGCGTGGCGGCATGGGCGTGGACGCGCACCGTGGCCAGCCCTGGACCAAGGATGCCGACTTCCACAACTATGGGGCCTTCGGCGAGCTGACCTGGTACGTCAGCGGTGAAGACCGCCTGATCACCGGCGCCCGGCTGGACCGGGCCTCGGCTCGCGACTTCCGCAAGGGCAGTGCCACTGAAAACGACACCCGTGCCGATACCCTGCCCAGCGGTTTCGTCCGCTATGAGCATGACCTGGCATCGCTACCGGCAACCGCCTACATCGGCCTGGGTCATGCCCAGCGGTTCCCTGACTATTGGGAGCTGTTCTCGCCGAAGACGGCACCGGCCGGCGCTGCCAATGCCTTCGATGGCATCAAGCCTGAGAAGACCACCCAGCTCGACTTCGGTATCCAGTACCGTGGCGAGCGCCTGGAAGCCTGGGCCTCAGGCTACGTGGGGCAGGTGCGCGACTACATTCTGTTCGACTACCGCACCGGCATGATGGGCATGACCACCTCCCAGGCGCAGAACGTCGACGCCCGCATCATGGGCGGCGAACTGGGTGCTGCGTACCAGCTGACCGATACCTGGAAGGCCGACGCCACGCTGGCCTATGCCTGGGGCAAGAACAGCAGCGATGGCAAGGCGCTGCCGCAGATGCCACCACTGGAAAGCCGCCTGGGCCTCACCTATACCCGTGACGCCTGGAGCGCCGGTGCCCTCTGGCGCCTGGTGGACGAGCAAAACCGCATCGCCCGCAACCAGGGCAACGTGGTGGGCAAGGACTATGGCACCAGCGCAGGCTTTGGCGTGTTCTCGCTGAACGGTGCCTACAAGGTGAGCAAAAACCTCAAGCTGAGCGCCGGGGTGGACAACCTGTTCAACAAAGCCTACGCCGAGCACCTGAACCTTGCCGGCAACGCCGGTTTCGGCTACCCGGCCAGCGACCCGCAGCCGGTCAATGAACCCGGCAGAACGCTCTGGACCAAAGTCGACTTCAGCTTCTGACAACAATAAAGGGCGCGGCAATGCTGCGCCCAACGGCTGTTCATACAGGAGGTTCCCATGAGAGGAACACGCGTTTCATTCTACAACCTGGCCTGGCGTTGGCATTTCTATGCGGGGCTGTTCGTGGCCCCGTTCATGATCCTGCTGGCGATCACCGGGATCATCTACCTGTTCAAGCCGCAACTGGACCCATTGCTGTACCGCGACCTGATGGTGGTCGAAGCCGGTCATCACCGACAAGGTGCGGACGTGATGCTGGCCGAGGTTCGCAAGGCCCACCCCCAGGGGCATGTCGGCCAATACCTGCCGCCTGCCACCCCCACACGCAGCGCACAGTTTGTTGTGCATGAAGACGGGCGCGAGCTGAACGTCTTCGTCAACCCGTACAGCGGCAAGGTGCTGGGCGAGCAGGATGCCAAGCGCAACCTGCAGGCCATTGCCCGCGCCCTGCATGGCGAGCTGATGGTAGGCACCGTGGGTGACCGGCTGGTGGAGCTCGCAGCAGGGTGGGGCATCGTGCTGGTGGTGTCGGGCCTTTACTTGTGGTGGCCACGCGGGCGCAAGGGCGGTGGCGTGCTGTGGCCACGGTTGGCGGCCCGTGGGCGATTGCTGTGGCGCGACCTGCATGCGGTCAGCGGCTTCTGGGGCTCGGCCCTGCTATTGCTGATGCTGCTCAGTGGCATGACCTGGACCGGGCTGTGGGGCAAGCAGTACGCCGAACTGTGGAACCGTTTTCCGGCTGCCATGTGGAACGACGTGCCGAAATCGGACCAGCAGGCGGGCGCGCTGAACAGCGCCCACCGCCAGACCGTACCATGGGCCATGGAGAACACGCCGATGCCGCAGTCTGGTGCCCACGCCGAGCACGCAGGCCACCACGGTATGTCGAACATGCCCGCCGCACCCCAGGTCAGCGTGCAGCAGGTGGAGGATATCGCCACTTCGCGCCAGGTCGAGCCGGGTTACAGCATCACCCTGCCCACCACCGCCGAGGGCGTATTCACCGTGGCCGTGTTCGCCGACGACCCACGCAACGACGCCACCCTGCATGTAGACCAGTACACCGGCAATGTGCTGGCCGACGTGCGCTGGCAGGACTACAGCCCTGTGGCACGGGCCACCGAGCTGGGCGTGATGCTGCACGAAGGCCGAATGTTTGGTGCGGTCAACCAAGTCATCATTCTGCTGATATGCCTGATGATTCTGCTGGGCTCGGTGAGCGGGTTGGTGATGTGGTGGCAACGCCGCCCTACTGGCGGCCTGGGCGTCCCCCCCTTGCGCCATGACCTGCCACGCTGGAAGGCGGCGGTTGCGGTGATGCTGGTGCTAGGCGTGTTGTTTCCGTTGGTGGGGATATCGATGATTGCCTTGTGGGTGGTCGATAGCCTGGTAATGAAGCGCAAGGCCATAGCCAGTGTGTGATTTGTCTGGTTGGCCGTAACAGGGTCTGCGCCTGTGAAACCGAGCGCCGCGCAGGCGGCGCTTGATCTCGCAAGCGCTGCACCCGCCACGCCGAACACGCCCAAGCACAATTCTGCGCCCCCCCTGCTACCCAAAAGTCGAGTCGATCTGTCGCGCCCCGAAATGGGACGAGCGTGTTAGCCTAGCCGGCTAGCTCAGACAAGAAGACAGACCTTTACAAGGGAATGCAGCCTATGACGCAAACCGTACCCACCCCCCCTGAAGAACAGCACCTGCAGCGCAACCTCACCAACCGCCACATCCAGCTGATCGCCATCGGTGGCGCCATCGGCACCGGCCTGTTCATGGGCTCGGGCAAGACCATCAGCCTGGCCGGCCCGTCGATCATCTTCGTCTACATGATCATCGGCTTCATGCTGTTCTTCGTCATGCGTGCCATGGGCGAGTTGCTGCTGTCGAACCTGAACTACAAATCGTTCATCGACTTTTCCGCCGACCTGCTCGGCCCATGGGCCGGCTACTTCACCGGCTGGACGTACTGGTTCTGCTGGGTGGTCACTGGCATCGCCGACGTGGTCGCCATCGCTGCCTACACGCAATTCTGGTTCCCGGACCTTCCCCAGTGGATACCCGCACTGACCTGCGTGGCGGTGCTGCTGTCGCTGAACCTGGTCACGGTCAAGCTGTTCGGCGAGATGGAGTTCTGGTTCGCGCTGATCAAGATCATCGCCATCCTCGGCCTGGTCGCCACCGGCCTGTACATGGTGGTCACCGGTTTCACCTCGCCAAGCGGGCGTACTGCGCAACTGGCCAACCTGTGGAACGACGCCGGGATGTTCCCGCATGGGGTGATGGGCTTCTTCGCCGGCTTCCAGATTGCTGTGTTCGCCTTCGTCGGCATCGAGCTGGTGGGCACCACCGCCGCCGAAGCCAAGAACCCTGAGCGCACCCTGCCCCGGGCGATCAATTCCATCCCGATCCGCATCATCGTGTTCTACGTGCTTGCGCTGATCGCGATCATGGCCGTTACGCCATGGCGTGACGTGGTGCCAGGCAAGAGCCCGTTCGTTGAGCTGTTCGTGCTGGCCGGCCTGCCGGCAGCAGCCAGCATCATCAACTTCGTGGTGCTGACCTCGGCAGCCTCGTCGGCGAACAGCGGCGTGTTCTCCACCAGCCGCATGCTGTTTGGCCTGGCCCAGGAGGGCGACGCCCCCAAAGCGTTCGAGAAGTTGTCGCGCCGCGCCGTGCCGGCCAACGGCCTGTACTTCTCGTGCCTCTGCCTGCTGCTGGGTGCGGTGCTGATCTACCTGGTGCCGAACGTGATCGAGGCGTTCACCCTGGTGACCACGGTGTCGGCGGTGCTGTTCATGTTCGTCTGGACGCTGATCCTGCTGTCGTACCTGAGCTACCGCAAGCACCGTGCACCGCTGCACCAGGCCTCGAAGTACAAGATGCCGGGCGGCCGTTTCATGTGCTACGTGTGCCTGGCGTTCTTCGCTTTCATCCTGGTACTGCTCAGCCTGGAAGCCGACACCCGCTCGGCGCTGGTGGTCACGCCAATCTGGTTCGTGCTGCTGGCAGTGACCTACCAAGGCGTACGCCGCAGGCGCCATCCGCGCACTGCAGTACGTAACGGCTGACAGCCCAAGGGGCCGCAAAGCGGCCCTCACCCAGCGATAGGTCTCTCCAAGCGGGCGTGAGTTACCTTGGCCGACGTGGCAGAGGCCTATTGGCACCTAGAGGCGCGCAGCCGGCAGCAAGATTATCTTTGCTCCAAACCTTCCAAAACCGCTTCAGCAAGCGCCAAGCCTTTCTCCAGGGAATTCTCTGTAGCAGTTAGCAAACTCCGTAATGGATCAGGCGCTTTCTCCAGCGCAATAGCATTAGTCTCGTACGCCGCTTTCAACGCCGCCACTGCACAAACCAATGCATCTTCGCTATCGACGCCTGCCTGCACGGTCAATACCGGGGGGTGCGCGTTATTGCAGGTGCCAAAATGGGAGATCGCGGTAACTGGCCGGGGCTTCGGACTGAGGAGATTCTGGCTCATACCTGCACCTCACCGTCACAGGGTGTGATGTATCCAAATGCGTAGGGTGGATCTGGGACGATCTTCTTGAGCATGATGCATATCCTTGCGGTTCTCTGTAATGACACTCCGCCCCCACACGCCAATATGGTGGACGGAGCCGTGCGGGTTGGCGTGCCGGACAGAGAAGCCGGTGAGCCCGAAGGCTCCCACACACGGGTCCGCCCATTACGGATGCAGCCATGCTGAACACAGTCGCGGATGCGTGTGTTCTCTCTCTGTAAGCGGGACGCCAATCCCGTGCCGCAGAATCTACTGCGGTGGGGCACGGTAATCAACAAGTGAAGTTGTGTCAAAATCTTCTGCGATCGGATCACGTCAGTAAGGCCGACGAGCGCGCGGTTTTGGAAATGGCGCGAGGATTGCTTTGATACCAGTGTCAGCAGACGCGTCAAGCGTATTGCCGCGACATCAAAAAGCCACTAGTCTGTATTAAAAACAGCCAAGGTAGGCCTGATGAGCAACGTGATAGCCAGTACGTCTTCAAAAGCACTTGAGCATATATAAAGAGGGGAAGGACTTCATTCTTGTCGCCTTAACCGGGAGGACAGGAGCTGGATGTTCTACAAGTGCCCAGATCCTGAGCTCGGAAACCTTGGAGCTACCAGGGAATTAGATGAGTTTATAGATTTCGTATCTAACTCACTACACATTAGTAACAAAGCAGCAGAAACATCATCAAATGTTCTTCGCCTTCATCCTGGTACTGCTCAGCCTGCAAGCCGACACCCGCTCGGCGCTGGTAGTCACGCCAATCTGGTTCGTGCTGCTGGCAGTGACCTATCAGGGCGTACGCCGCAGGCGCCATCCGCGCACTGCAGTACGTAACGGCTGACAGCCCAAGGGGCCGCAAAGCGGCCCTCACACTGCGAGCAGTCTTATTACCCATTAAACCGCGCACTTATTTCAGCTCGCTGTTGCTGTTGCTGTTGCCCCCCGGTGTCAGGGTAGTTGTCGTGTCCCCCGCTTTTTGAAAAGCATTCC